>CAYYIA010000077.1:1282-7813 GCA_964471875.1 uncultured Acidimicrobiia bacterium | reverse complement strand
TCGAAGACCTACGCATCCGCATCGGCGACGAGGTGTTCCTCGGCCACCGGGTAGCAGAACACCCGCCGCCGTCCCGACTCGGTGATCGTCACCCACGGCCGGGTCACGATCGAGGGGATGAGCACGATGCCATCCACCTCGGGGAGCAGGGTGAACGTCACACCGTTGGTGGCGGTCTCCACCAGTTGGGCCGGCTCCATGGTGCGGGCCATCTGCCGCTTGTGGGCGGCGTCGCGCTCGAGCACCTCGACGACTCCTCCGCCACCGTGGAACACTTCGCGATCGAAGCCCTCGATGGTGTCGGCGAGCAACGCCGTCGTGTCGGACGGTGCCATCTCGAGCAGGCTGCGCAGCCCGGGCATCATCTTGCAGAACTCGAGCTGATCGATCTCGTCGAGCGCCGCCGGTTCACCGCGGGCGGCCCGCATCGCCAGGTCGCCGGGGGCATCCGCCTTGCAGTGGGCGCAGCCGACCACCAGCAGGTCACGCCGGAACTCGATGGGGTCGACCGTGCGCAGGTGCTCCACCAGCGCCTCAGGGGTGACCTCGCCGGGGAGCCCGAGGGCGACGCCGATGAGGCCGACCCACACGTCCTCGATGCGGACCGTCTGTTGCAGCATCCCCAGCAGCCGGGGCGACATCGCGGTTCGAACCGCGTCGAACCATTCCTCCCCCACCGCGTACTCGGCGGCGATCTCGGGGTTGAGGTGGGTGCTGTACACGAAGATGCTGTTGAGCAGTTCGTAGGTCGGGTTGGCGACGACCTCGACCTGAATCCGCCCGGACGGGCCGGTGAAGTCCCTTACCTTGGGTCCGGTGACGGTCATCTGAGGCTCCTCAAATCGTTCTGTGCTCGTAGTTGCGTTCGATCTGTGTCGAATGGTACGACGACGGTGGGAGTATGTCAAGAGGGTGGAATGGGACGCTTCTCCCGGTAAAGGGAGCGGGCCCGCCCCAGTTGGGTCGACGGCGGGGCTTCGAGCAGGGGCCGCTAGGTCTTGACCCAGCGCTTCACGAGGAGGAAGAAGATCAGGCCATTGACGAGCAGCATCACCACCAGGCCGGCACCGACCTTGAGGCGCTCGCGACCGGCCTTGCGGTCGCCCCGGACGATGCGGGCTACTGCCCCCGTCACGGTGGACACGGCCCACACCGCGTTCCCGATGAGACCCAAGAGCCACACCAAGAGGATGAGGGCCGGAACGAGGCCGACGGACATGTCGGCCACCCTACCCGCGCCAGGCAGCCGTCAATTGCCAACCGCCGAGTGCCCGCCGTATCTTCCCGGCGTGCAGCTGCCCGACTACTGGCTACGACGGCCGCCCGAAGTCCCGGGGATGGCGACCGCCTTCGACGACCTGCTCGCCTCGATTCGCCGCGGGACCGGCGGCGACCCGATCCGATACGACCTGCCCGCCCCCAAGTGGCAGTTCCTGTCCGACGCCTGTGCGGTCGGCGGCCTGGTGCTCCACGGCTCCCCAAATCCCGCGATCACCCGCTTCGAGCCTCGCAAGCCCCTCGACCCCGGCGAGTTCAGCGGCCAGGAAGCAGTGTTTGCGGCATCGGATGGGCTGTGGGCGATGTTCTTCGCGGTCATCGACCGCACCGGGATCGTGGTCACCAACGCCTGCATTCGGTTGGTGGACCCCTCGGGGGTGGAGGCCGAGCCCCGCTACTTCTTCGCCATCAGTCGCCACGCCCTCCCCCTCCGCCCGTGGCGGCGGGGCTCGGTGTACCTGCTCCCCGGTGACACCTTCATCCAGCAGGATCCCCTCACGTTCGGTGAGTTCACGGTGCGGATCGCCCAATGGGCGTCTCCCGTACCGGTGGTCCCCTACGGCCGACTCGAGGTGGGTCCCGAGGATTTCCCGTTCGTGGATCAGGTACGCGGCCACAGCGACGACCGGGTCGCCGAATACGGAGTCGCCCTGGCCACGGGTGCTCCACTGCCAGAGTGAGGCCCGTCGACCGACGGTCGGACGCTACCCCTCCGCCAGCACGATCACCCGGCATGACTCTCCCGCACTGAAGGTGCGGCTCTTCGCCGGGTTCAACACGACTCCGAAGTTCCGCGAGGCATCGTGGAGGTGGTCGCCGTCGCGGTACCCGATGGCGGTCTCCCCGCGCCGGGCGGCGGCCTCGATGATCGTGGCGAAGGAGACGTCGATCCCGGGTTTCAGGTACAGCTTGGCGGGCCGCAGGTAGACCTCGGAGCCTTCGGCGTCGAGGACGTCACCGAGCACGTCCGCCAGCTCAGGGTTCTCCGAGATCTGAGCCGCGATCAGACTGATCACCTTCTCGCTGACGATCACGTCGTCGACCTTGGTCACCTGGGCGAGGCGGCGGTTGCGGTCGTCGAGCATCTCGCTCACGATCGAGAACTGCCGACCGGTGGCCGAGCCCATGTCGCGCAGATGGAGCAGCGTCACCAGCGTGCGGGCATCGGCGCGGTGCGGGGCCAGGGAGTCCGAGTAGCACATCACGATCACGCTCTCGTACTTCGCCACCCCGAGCCCGTTGAGGGTCTCGCGGTCGGTGATCACTCCCGGCTGGAAGGCCACGGTGATGTTGCGCAGGCCGGTGCAGCGGTTGGCGATCTCATCGGCGGCGCGGGGGTGATCCGCCACCACCGTCACCGCCGAGCCGGGTTCGAGGTACTGGTCGAGTTCGCGCACCACGCTCGTCGAGCGAGCGTTCCATCCCAGGATGAGCACTTGCTGGGCATGGCGGTCTTGCACCCCGGAGACGTCGATGCCGGTCGCATCGACCGTGCCGACGGCCGGCTTGGCCACGGCGAGCACCGAGTCGTCCGAGGCGAGGGCGATGAGGCAGTCGCCCGCTCCGATCACGGTGTCGCCGGGTGGGTTGAGCTTCGAGCCCGCTGCGGTGCGCAGACCGATCACCGTGGCCTCCTCGTAGGCGAGGCGGGCATCGTGGAAAGTCCTGCCGACATAGGCGGCGTCCTCGCGGAAGTAGATCTCGTCACCACCGAAGTCGAACAGGTCGGTGTACACCACCGAGATCCCCGACTGGCGCGAAGCCTGCACCAGCAGCCGGGCGATCGTCTGTGCCTTGTCCAACAGCACGCACTCGTCGCCACCGACGATGCGGGCCGCCTCGAGGTTCGCCGTCTCCTGGATCTCGGCGACGATGTGATATGGCTCGGCCTGACGATCGGGACCCTGGGTGAGAGCCAGCACCGTCTTGATGACGTCGGAGTCGGGTTCCTCTTCGTCCTCCGCCAGCACGATGATGGATCGGGCCTGATGCGGGCTGACGATCTCCAGGTCGCCCAGGTCGGTGCGCACTCCGGAGCGGCACACGATGCGCAGCTTGCCGGGCTCCGCGACCTTGGCCCGAATGGCGTCCTCCATCTCCACCTTGTCGCGATCGGCCATGACCACGACCACCGGCTTGCGCTCGGAGTCCTTGGCGATGGCGAGTTCGGAGAGGATGGCGAACACCGCCTCCGACCATCCGAGGATCAGGGTGTGGCCCTCCTCGAGCACCAAGGAGCGTCCCTTGCGCAGCTCGTCGAGGCGGGCGTCGAAGGCTGCGGAGATGACGCCGATGAGAGCGGACACGATGAAGATCCCGCCGATCGTCACCCCCATCATCGCCAGGAAGAAGGCGACGTTGCCCCAGTCGCCGGCAAAAGCGCCGCTGTCGAAGGCGTGCACCAGGGTGTCGAACAGCTGCCGCCCGAACCCGGGGCGGATCCCCTGATCGTTGGCCGGAGCCAGCTTGGCGGCGACGACGATCAAGCTGAAGGCGAACACCAGACCGGCGGTGGCGAGCCCCAACCAGGCGACCATGGCCGGGGTCCCCTTCGCCATGGTGTTGTCGAACGCGTACCGAAGGCGTTGGCGGAGGGTGATGTGGCGCTTCATCGCGCGGGGAGGTTACCCGTTGCCCGTTGCCCCTCACCCGACGCGGGACGTTGGGCGCCGGGTCGGTCCCGCTGCAGAGCGCAGTGGTCGAAGGCATGGCGATCGCGGGAGGAGCGACCCCCCACCCCCGGCTCCTCCGGAGCCGGGTACTCCCCCCTCAGAGGGGGGAGAGCAAGACCGGGCGCAACACCGCGACGCGTTCTGGCGGGCGACGGGTGTCGGGCGACGGGCGCCGCTCCCTACTTCTTCTTGAACAGGCCTCCCAGCGATCCGAGCAGGCTGCCCAGATCCATACCGCCGCTGGCGGCCGGAGCGCCCCCGAGCATCCCCAGCACCGAGCTGAGGACGTCGGTCTTGTCCTTCTTCGCTGCGGTCTTGGTCTCCCGGGCGAGGGTGTTCGCCACCTTGGTGGCGTCCATCTTCTTGTCCTTCTTCATCTTGCCGAGAGCGCCCATCACCATCGGGGCCACGGTGATGAGGAGCGGGGCCACCTTGTCGAGGGACAGACCCGACTTCTTGGCGATGGTCTGCTGCACCTGCGGTTGCGCACCACCGAGGACGTGACCGAGGATCTTGGCGCCGTCACCGGCCCCGCCGAAGTTGCCCAGAAGGCTGCCGAGGTTGCTGAAGATGCTTCCGTCGTGGTCACGGGCCAGGGCCTTGTCGAGGGCCTGGGCGCCCTCCGGCTTGGCGGCGTTCACCGCCATGGCACCGGTCAGCACCGAAATGGCAGTGCTCACCGCGCTCTTGGCGCCCTTGGTGTCGGTACCGAGGCTGCCGGCGATCTGGGAGAGACCGCCGGTGCCGAGCTGCTTCATGACGGTGCTGACCAGGCTCATGGACATCTCCTTGTGTTCAGGGCTGAACGGTAAACGCCACTCTGCGAACACCCCAAACCACCCGGCACGTGTCGATCGATTGTCGTCGCCCTGGGCGTCATCTAGCAGGAAGGAGGGGCCTGTGAAGTTCAGCAAGATCTGGCAGTTGGTGCTGGCGATTTGGTTGATTGTCCTGGGCGTGATCTGGATGGACTGGGTTTCGTTCGACAACTCGACCGACATCCTCGGCATCGGAGCGATCGTCACCGGAGTACTGGTACTGATCGACAAGTAGGTGCCTCTGATTGCAGGACGGGGCGGCTCCTCACGGAGCCGCCCCGTTTCGCGTGATCGCCCCTCATCAACCTCCGACCGACTCCATGTAGCTGCGCAGCTCGGGCAGGGACGTCATCTTGTCGTAGAAGAAGTTGTTCACCAGGTTGAGCAGGCGATCGCGGGCCCCCACGACCACCGCTTCGTCGACTCCTCCGGCGGCGGTGATCCCGTCCCGCACCTCGAGCAACTGCGCCACCAGCTCCTGCTCCTCGACCCCTTCGAGGGTGTGCACCACCTCGAGGATGGCGGTGTCGGCCTGGCCCCGCACCGTGGCGATATCCACTTTCGAGTCCGGCCCCGAGGCCTCCTCGATGGTGCGCACCAGTGCATAGAGCTGATAGAGCACGGTGGCCGGCTCGTCGAACAGTTCACGCAGGAACGCCGCCTCGAGATAGTGGCCATCGAGGCGGAAGACGTTGTACATGCGCTTGGCGGCCTTGCCGTAGTTGGGATGGTCGTGGCTCAGGTACTTCTTCACCTCCTTCTGCAGCTGGACCACGTACTCGTCGAGGGCATCGGACGAAACGTGCTGTGCCAGCTTGGAGAACAGGGGCACCGAGGACGCCTCGAGGTACACCTCCTGGAAGTACGGATCCAAGAAGCCATCGAGCGGGGTGATCGACCCGTCGGGGGCCTCCCAGGTGACGTCGAGCATGTTGGAGGCGTTGGCCACCTGCTTGCGCACCGGGTCGGCCACCACCCAGTCGAGCTTGCACCACCCCGGGTTGTGAGCGACTCCGTCCCAGGTGATCACCACCGGCTCACCGGTGGGCGAGGTCGCTTCGATTCGCCCCGCCACGATCTCGTCCGCCTTCCAGGCGATCGGACTGCCCGCCCTCAACGTGTCGCCGTCGCGCACGATGTCGGTGGGGTACTCGCCGAACTTGGCCTCGATGAACCGATAGGTGGGGCCATCGAGTTTGTCCATGACCTTGGAGCGCAGCACCCGGGCGATGGTGGCGCACGCCGCCTCCCGGGTGGGAGCGATGATGTTGACCCGCTCGAAGAAGTCGCAATCACCGGGGTAGGTCTGGATCTTCGACTGCGCCGCCGAACCCGACAACGAGAGCGCGGTCTCCACCACCCCCGGCTCGTCGGGGATCTCCACGAGTGCGCCGACGCTGCGGAAGTGAGCAAGGTCCTCGGTACTGAAGTCGAGCATCGCCACCCGATGGCCGAACACGCCGGTGCGGTGATCCAGCGTGATCTCCTCCTTGCCCGCCGAGTCGACGGCGTCGAGCCACTTCTCGGCGTCAGCCGGATCGAGTTCGAGCCCCGCCCGGGAAGCACTATCGAGGATCCTCTGGAGTTCGGGATTGGTCATGGCGGGGAGGGTACGCGAAGTCGGTGGACTGTGGGGCCCGCACTGCCACCCGCGAGAGCGCACGAAGTGGTCGGAGTTCAGAGACCGCCCAACTGGCGGTCGGTCGGTTCCGCTCAGCAGAACCACGGTTCGGTCATACGGGGCCGGCCAGTGGTCGCCCCCA
>CAYYIA010000077.1:0-1182 GCA_964471875.1 uncultured Acidimicrobiia bacterium | reverse complement strand
TCCGCTCAGCAGAACCACGGTTCGGTCATACGGGGCCGGCCAGTGGTCGCCCCCACCGGAATCGGGAAATCGCCGGCGTCGCCCCCGGCCGACTCGGTGACGATCCGCCACATGCGTTCGAAGGTGACGAGGGGATCCGCACCCGAGTCGGCTCCCTCGGCTGCCGCCTCCGCGAGCGATCGCTGCAGCGCGTCGGTTTCGGGATGCTCGGCCGTCCACGACCACGACAGCGTCCCCGGGTCGTAGCCCCCAAGATGAGGCTGCATTTCCGGGGTGGTGAGCAGCAGCGAACCATCGGGGACGAGCAGGCGGATCGACAGCTGCACCGGATCGACATTGCCGACCAGGTCGTGCCGGGAGATGAAGTCCAGGATGTCGACAAGATCGCTCGGAGCGGTCCATGGGGTGAAGGGCATCCACGAGGGCCGGATCTCGATTCCGTGGCTGCGCAGCAGGTGGACCGCCTCCCCCAACTCCGCGGCCGTATGCCCCTTGGCCAGGATGTCCAGGATCCGGTCGTTGGTGGTCTCGAAGGCCGACACCACGAAGACCAGACCCGGGGCGAGTTCCGGCCATAGGTCGCTATGGCGCAGGATGTGCTCCACCTTGGTGGTCATGTCATAGGTGACACCGGGAAACCGTGCCCGCATCTCGCGCACGATGCGCAACGCATGCTGGGGGCCGTTGAGGAAGTCGGGATCGCCGAAGGTGATGTGCCTCGCTCCGGCGGTCACCACCTGCTCGATGTCGGCCAGCACCACTTCCGGATCGACAACGCGCATCCGACCGTCGTACACCGCAGGAAGCGGACAATGCCGGCACCGGTGGAGGCACCCATGGGTGGCCTCGACGGCACCGACGAGCCGCCCTTCCCCCTCGATCACCACGCGGGCATACCGCGAGAGCTGTGGGAGAAGGCCGCGAGCGGGCACCTCGAACCGGTGGCGGCCCAGGTCCACCCGGGTCGTGAGATCCGATGCCGGGATGCGCCCGGCGAGTTCGTCGACCCAACGCAGCAACTCGCCCTCGTATTCGCCGGCGATGACCCGGTCTACGAGGCTCCCGACGGTGGCGGCGGCGTTGACCGGGGCATAGAGGCCGTAGAACGCGACCGGCCTCCCCGGCGCCATGCTTCGCACCCGGGTGGCCACGTCGAGCGCCAGACGCAGCGCCGTGTGCATC
>CAYYIA010000076.1:0-7862 GCA_964471875.1 uncultured Acidimicrobiia bacterium | reverse complement strand
GGGAGGTGGCCGGGCACCGCAACCGGCGCGCCTTCCTCGACCTCCCCGGGCGCGTGTATGCGGACCTTCCCCTCTGGGTCGCTCCGCTGCGCCGCGAGGAGCGGCGCATGCTCGACCCACGCCACCCCTTCTACCGCCACTCGACGGCGGCGTTCTTCGTCGCCGAGGACCACGGCGAAGTCGTCGGCCGCATCGCCGTACTCGACCACCGGAGATGGAACCAGCACCGCGGATCGCGCGATGCCATCTTCACCCTCTTCGAGTCGATCGACGACGAATCCGTCGCCACCGGCCTGTTCGAGGCGGCCGCGCAATGGGCGGCACCGCGTGGACTCGTCGACTTGGTGGGCCCAATCGGCATGCTCCCTTCCGATGGGCACGGCGTGCTCGTCGAGGGGTTCGAGCTTCCCCCGGTGCTCGGTGTCGGCTATCACCCGCCGTACTACGACCGTCTCATCAAGGCCGCCGGGTTCATCAAGGCGACCGACTACCTGAGCGGCCGAGTCGCGGTTGATCACGACGTACCCGCGGCGCTCTTCGCCGCCGCCGACGCCGCGGCGGCCGCAGGCGGGTACCGAGTGGTCACGCTCCGTTCCCGCCGTGAGCTGCGCAGGTGGGCGCCGCGGATCGGTGAGTTGTACAACGGAACGTTCCAATCGAACTGGGAGCACATCCCGGTCGATGAGGCCGAGATTCGTGCGATGGCCGACCAGTTCCTCCCCATCGCAGATCCCCGACTCATCGCCTTCCTGGAGCACGGCGACGACATCGCCGGCTACCTCCTGATCCTTCCCGATGTTGCTTCCGCCGTCCGTCGCGCTCGGGGCCGGCTCACCCCCGGTGCCGTCCTCAGCGTTCTCCGTGCGGTGCGAACCACCCGCGAGGTGATCCTCCTCGGATTCGGTATCACCCCGCCGCACCGTGGCGCCGGCGCCAACCTCGTGATGTACGCCACGCTCGCCCGCAAGGCCGCCGAGCACCGGTTCCGGTCCGCGGAGGTGGTGCAGGTCGAAGAGGGCAACATCGCGATGATGCGCAACATGGGCGCCCTCGGCGTTCCGTGGACCAAGCGCCACCGCATCTATCGCCGCACCCCCTGAGGGCCCCCACCCGCGACGAACACCGCTCGTAAGCTTGGGTGATGGACCTCAACATCGTGTCCGTGCCCTCGTTGGGCAAGCGCCGCCTCCACCCGTTGTTGTTCGTGCACGGCGCCTGGCACGGGGCGTGGTGCTGGGAGCGCTTCCTCCCCTGGTTCTCCACCCGGGGATGGGAGTGCCATGCCGTCGACCTCCGCGGTCACGGCCGGTCCCCGAATCCGGGTTCGCTGCGGCGCACCCGGATCGCCGATTACGTCGACGACGTGAAAGCGGCCATCGACTCGCTCGATCGCCCCCCGATCCTGGTGGCGCACTCGATGGGCGGGCTCGTGGCGCAACGGCTCCTCGAGGATCGGGACCTGCCCGGGGCGGTGCTCGTCGCCCCGGTGCCGTTGGGTGGAGCGGTCCGTGCCACGTTTCGCACCCTCGGCCACCACCCCCTGAAGTTCCTCAAGGCGAACGCCACCCTGAACCTCAAACCGCTGATCGAGAACCGCGACACCGCCGCCGAGCTGTTGCTCCCCGCGGACACCCACCCCGATGAAGTGCAGAGGGTGTGGGAGCGCCTCCAGGGCGAGTCGTACCTCGCGTACCTCGACATGATGTTCTTCGTGCGAGCCCGCCCTCCGCTCGTGGCCAGCAGGGTCGCGATCGTGGCCGGGACCCACGATCGGGTGTTCTCACTCGCCGAGCAACGACGCACTGCACGGGCGTACGGCGTGGAGGTGGCGGTGATCAAGGGTGGAGCGCACGACCTGATGTTGGGACCACACTGGGAGGCGGCGGCCACCGCCGTCGCCGCTGCGGCCGACGACTTCTGATCACACCGCCGAAGGCTGGCGCGGACCCCAGTGTGGCGAGATCGGACCGCGCACGTCGAGTCGCCACGACTCGTCGCACAGGGTGTCGAACTCGAGCCCCGCTGCCCGAACCGCCTCGATGATCGCCGGTAGCGCGTCGCGCGCTGCCCATCCGATCGAATCGTGCATGAGAATGATGTCGCCCCCGCTCAACCCCGGGAGCACCCGTCGCACGATCCCGGCACCCGAGAGGTGGACGTAGTCGGCGGAGTCGACGGTCCACAGCACGATCGCTTCGCCCTCTTCGGCGGCGACACGACGGATCCGGGCACTCGTCTCACCCCATCCCGGTCGGAAGCACGTCGATCGGGATCCCGTGGCGGTGGTGATCGACCGGGCTCCGCCGACGATCTCACGGGCCACACCGGCGTCGCTCAACGTGAGCACATGAGCATGCCCGTACCCATGGTTCTGTAGCGAGTGGCCGCGCCGCACGATCTCGGCGGCGACCTCGGGATAGGCGTCCACGCGGAACCCGTTCACGAAGAACGTCGCCTTCACGCCGTACCGGTCGAGCACATCGAGGATCACCGGCGTCCACTCTGGATTGGGTCCATCGTCAAAGGTCAGGGCGACACGACCGGGGCGAGGCTCCGTCCTGAAGGACGCGCAGTCGTCGTTGGCCGCGGCGACTCCCGGCGTCGAGGCGAAGCAGGCCACCAGGGCCACCACACCGAGCCGCCCGATACGGCGACGACGGCACATGCCAACAGCGTACGGCTCCGGCGGATGACCTACGCCAGCGCCGGTATCACCCTCGCTCCATAGGCGTCGAGCGTGGCCTCCTGGGCGTCATGCATCAGGTAGATGGCGAACTGGTCGACACCAAGGCCGCGCAACTCCTGCATGCGCCGGACATGCTCCTCGACGGGGCCGAGCACACAGAACCGATCGACGACTTCGTCGGGAACGAAGTCGGTGGTGGGGTTGCCCGCCTTGCCATGGTGCGCGTAGTCGTAGCCGGAGCGGGCCTTGATGTACTCGGAGAGGGCCCGCGGCACCATGGACTCGTCGGCCCCGTAGCGGGCGACGAGGTCGGCGACATGGTTGCCCACCATGCCGCCGAACCAGCGCACCTGGTCGCGTTGGTGGGCGATGTTCTCACCCACATACGCGGGAGCCGCCACGCAGATCCTCACGTCATCGGGGTTGCGGCCGGCAGCAGCGGCAGCGTTACGCACGTACTTGGCGGTCCACTCCACCAGATAGGGATCGGCGAGTTGCAGGATGAACCCGTCGCACACCTCGCCGATCATCGTCAGCGCCTTGGGACCATACCCGGCCCCCCACATCGGCAAGACGCGTCCCGGCGTCACCCAGGGAATCCGCAATGCCTTGTCGTTGTAGGTCACCTCCTCGCCGGCGACGAGGCGTTTGATCACGTCCATGGCATCGCGCATCGTCGCCAGCGTGGTCGGCTTGTCATTGATGTAGCGCAAGGCCGAGTCGCCACGACCCATACCGCAGATCGTGCGACCGTTGTACATCTCGTCGAGGGTGGCGAACAGCGAGGCGAGCACCGTCCAGTCACGAGTACCCGGATTCGTCACCATGGGACCCACGATCATCCGCTCGGTCTCGGCGAGCATCCTGCTGAAGATGACGAAGGGCTCCTCCCAGAGCACGTGCGAGTCGAAGGTCCAGCCGTAGGCGAAGCCGGCGTCTTCGGCGTACCGGGTGAGTTCGATCACCCGCGACGCCGGTGGGTTGGTCTGGAGCACGACACCGAAGTCCATGAACGGCCTCCTCGAAGGACTCAGGTCTAGCAAACCCGAGGCGGAGTCGCCGTGATCCTGCCGCTCCTAGACGCCCAGGGCGAGGGCCACCGCCTGGGACGTGGAGAGCAGATGTCCCTGTCGATAGGCGTCACCCTCCGGTCCGGTGAGGGACTCGAGGGTTGCTCGCTCGAGCCCCGAAGTCGTGTTCTCCGGAATGCTGATGATGTCCAAGCCGCTGCGATCGCGCAGCGCCCACGCCGATCCAGCGAGGCGATAGGCGCGGTGTCGATGGCCACGGGCGAGTTCGACGGCGGCGATCATGATCACGAACAGCACCACCGCCGACTCGTCACCGGACTCGTAGAGCAGGCGGAGTCCGCGGTTCAAGGTCGTCGCAGCCTCATCCGTGCGACCGAGCCGCAGCAACGCCTGTCCCATCTCGAAGTGGCTCCACCCTTCCCCGAAGACCGAGCCCCCGGCGGCGTATTCGCCCACCGCGGCTTCGAAGTAGCCCAGCGCGGTCGCCGGATCGTCGCGACCGAACAGCGCCACGTTGCCCATCCCCCAGTGGACATCGCCGAGACCTCGCTGATGCCCGAGTTCGAGGTAGATCGCCTCGGCTTCGCGCAGGATGGCGTCACTATCCAGCGCGGCCTCCCCATCTCCGGTCCGCTTGGCGGCGAACGCTGAGGAGATGCCGCAGTTGTAGAGGGCGTTGGCGAGCTCGGCGCGATCATCGAGCACACGCTGCATGGCGAGGACTTCGGTGTACTCGCGCGACGCCCGGGGAAGGTCGCCCTGCCACCACGCGATCCCGCCCGATGCTTCCAGTGCCTTTGCCCGGTATCGGGGACTTCCGCCGGGAAGAGCCAGCACCGCATCGATCCGCTGTCTCGCCTCGTAGGTGTGCCCTTTGATCTGCCAGAACCGCCACATGGCCGAGACCAGGCGGAGCGCCTCGTCCGCCAGGGTCGGCGTGACGAGGTGCGCATGCGCGGCACGTAGGTTCTCGTGATCGGCGGTGAGCAGATCGAGCCACCGCTTCCGCTCCCCTCCCAAGAGGTGCGCAGCGGCCGACTCTGCCAGACCGAGGTAGACGCGGGCATGGGCGGCCTCGACCGCGGCCCGCTTGCCGGACGACTCCAGGCGCTCCGAAGCGTATTCCCGGATGACCGAGAGCATCTCGAAGCGATCCTCATGGCGCTCCGAACGACGCAGCAGACTCGCCTCGACGAGCGCCGTCAGACCGGCGACGACATCGGAGTCCGGATCACACACCTGCACGACCTGTTCGATCTCGTCGAGACGGGCGCCCCCGGCGAAGGCGGCGAGCAGACAGAAGAGGTTGCGATCGTGCGGGGTCAGCGACTCCTCGCTCCACGCGATGGCGTGCACGAGGGTGCGCTGGCGCTCAGGGAGATCGCGGCCACCCCCGCCGAGATGGAGCGGATCGAGCCGCGCCACGATCTTGTCCACCGACAGGAGCCTGAGCTGGGGTGCCACGAGTTCGATGGCGAGTGGCAGACCGTCGAGCCGGGTCACCAGGGCGGCGATCGCTGTCGCGTTCTCCGTGGTGAGTTCGAACCCGGGACGTACGGCGGTGGCGCGATCGAGAAAGAGCCGCACCGCCTCCACGCGCGACAGGGCCACCGGATCGGTGACATCGATCTCGCCGGCCAGACCGAGCGGTGCGATGGGCAGCTCCTGCTCTCCGCTCACCCGCAGCGGAACCCGAGAAGTGACGAGGAACTTCGAGCCGGGCGACGAGCGAGCGAGGTCGGCGACGCCGGCCGCCCCTGCGAGGAGGTGCTCGAAGTTGTCGAGCACCAGCAGCACCGACCGATCGGCAAGGAGCTCGGCGACCCGCTCGGCGGGGGACCGCATCCCCGCCGCAGGGGCGGCGCCGAGCGAGGTGAGGATCGTCGACGGGATCAGCGCCGCGTCGGCCACCTCGGCGAGTCCCACGAAGTACACCCCGTCGGCGAACCCCTCCGCGGCCTCGGCGGCCACCTGCAGTGCGAGTCGGGTCTTGCCGGTGCCGCCGGGTCCGAGCAGCGTGAGGATGCGCGTGCTCTCCAGCAGATCCAGCGCCTCGGCGATCTCGCGCTCTCGGCCCACGAACGAGGTGACCTGCACCGGCAGGTTGTGGGAGACCCGCTCCAGGGTGTGGAGGGGACCGAAGGCGTCCGGCAAACCGGTGACGCTCACCTGAAAGAGGGTCTCGGCACCGGCCAAGTCCTTGAGGCGATGCTTGCCCAGGTCGACGAGCTCGCTGCCGACGGGGAGACTCCACTCCACCAGCGGTGCCGTCGCCTCGGAGACCACGATCTGCCCACCGTGGCCGGCCGCCGCCACCCGCGCCGCCCGGTGGACGTCGATGCCGACGTAGTCGCCCCCACCGAGGGTGCCCAGACCCGTGTGCAGACCCATGCGCACCCGGATCGGTCCGTCCTCCGGCCACGGATGCGCCGCCACTGAGCGCTGGGCCTCCACCGCAGCACCGACGGCATCCACCGCTGAGGCGAACACGGCAAAGAAGGCATCGCCTTCGGTGCGCACCACGACGCCGTCATGCGCCTCGATCACGGAGCGCAGCAGCGCGTCGTGATGGGCGATCACCCCCGGCCACCGATCGCCGAGGCCCTGCACGAGGCGCGTCGAACCCTCGATGTCGGTGAAGAGAAAGGTGAGGGTGCCGGTGGGAAGTCCGCTCATGGAGCCGTGCTCATGGTGCGACGGCCGCAGGACGCGTCATCTCAGCAGTGGCGATCGTGGATGCCGGTGAGGGCACCCCACAGCGCCCCCGCCATCTCCGCGCAGGCGTCCACTGCCGCATCGGGCGCCGGGGCAACGGCGAGAGCGGCCGTGATCTGATCGGCCTCGTGGTAGTCGGCGGCGTGCACCCGGAAGTACTCGGCGGCCGGAGCATCTGGGCCGATGCCGTAGTGAGCCGAGAGGCCCTTCAACTTCTCCTCGGAGGTCCCGGGCTGCTGGGCCTCGAAGGCGTACAGGGCTCCCCAGGCCGTAGCCGGATTGGCGAACAGCCGCCGGGCTGTGGCCAGCATGGCTTCCACCTCGGGGATCTCCGGTGTCGACACCTCGGTGCCGAGATGGCGGGCGAACCGATCCCACAGTCGAGCGTGGACGCGCTCCTCGGCGGCATGGTCGCTGTCGCCGACCTGCTCCCATCCCGAGTCGATCGCAGCGATGAATGCCCCGTACTCGGCGGCGTAGGTGCGCAGCGCGGCGATGGGAAGCGTTCCCTCGCTCCACGAGCGGTAGAACGGATGGTCGAGCAGGCGCTGCTCGCCGAGGGCGGCGTCGAGCCGTTCCTTGATCGTCATGTCGACCCCCTCAGGTGACGTTTCCGCAAGGCTACCCGCTTCCCGCTTCCCGCTTCCGGCCAGAACGCGGTCGAACTCCACCAAGGGGTTCTGGCGGGTAGCGGGTAGCGGGTGGCGAACGGCCAGGCGCGAACCACCGCATCAGCCCCCGGATTGGGCCCGGGCGGTCCTGTCTATCCTTCCCCCTCGTGACCGCCGTACTCCAGGTGTATGTGTTCGTCCTCGCCGGGTTCGTCGGGTACCAGGTGATCACCCGGGTGCCACCGCTGCTGCACACCCCCTTGATGTCCGCGACCAACGCCATCTCCGGCATCTCTCTCGTCGGGTCGCTGGTGGTGGCCGGGTCCGATCACGGCCTCCTGGCCTCGATCCTGGGAGCGATCGCGGTCGGCTGCGCCATGACCAACGTGGTCGGCGGTTTCCTCATCACCGACCGCATGCTGAAGATGTTCAAGCACGCCGACACGAAGCCCAAGTAGATGGACGGCCGCGAACTCGTAACCCAGATCAGCTACTTGACCGCCTCGGTCCTGTTCATCCTCGGGCTTCGCTCGCTCACCAAGCCGGACAAGGCGCGACGCGGAATGCAGCAAGCGGCCTTGGGCATGCTGCTCGCCATCATCGGGACCCTCGTCCAGGCGGAGATCGTCCGCTACGAATGGATCATCGGCGGGCTCATCGCCGGTTCCCTGCTCGGCTACCCCCTCGGCATGTGGGTGCCGATGACGGCGATGCCGCAGCGGATCGCCTTCTCGCACATGTTCGGGGCTTTGGCCGCAACCCTGGTCGGGATCGCCGAGTTCACCACCGCCCTCGCCGACGGCGAGGTCATCGAAACCG
>CAYYIA010000075.1:0-7986 GCA_964471875.1 uncultured Acidimicrobiia bacterium | reverse complement strand
CGGAACTGCGTCGCCTCGGGCCGGGTGGCCAGCGGCACCCGCACCACGAACGAGGTCCACCCGGCGCGGCGCTCGTACCACACCGCCCCGCCCATCCCCTCGGCGAGGGCGCGGACGATGGACAGACCGAGGCCGACGGAACCCAGCACCAGCGGCAAGTCGCCCTTGTGCAGATAACGCTGGAACAGACGCTCATGCAGTTCCTGCGGAATGCCTTCGCCGTCGTCTTCCACACGGATCTCGTACCACCCGGCCTCGAGGCGGCCGAGCACGCGGATGGTGGCACCGCCGTACTTGCGGGCATTGGAGAGCAGGTTGCGCACCACCTGGCGGAGCCGAAGGCGATCGGACCGCACCAGGGCCGGCTGCACCTGCACTTCGAACGATGCCCCCGAGCGTCGCATCGGTTCGAGAACCTCACGAACCTCATCGAGCACGTTGAGGTTCTCGAACTGATAGTGCAGGGCTCCGGCGTCGAGCCGGGCGGTGGTGAGCAGGTCGTCGACCATACGGGACAGGTCGTTGGTCTCGCTGATGATCATTCCCACCATCTCGACCGCGCCGGGAGACGTTGCGACCCCCTCGTCCTCCTCGAGGAGATGGGCGAGGCCGAAGATCGAGGTCAGCGGGGTGCGCAGCTCGTGGGACGCATTGGCGACGAACTCGTCCCGGGCCTTGCCGAGCTCCTTCTCGGTGTCGAGGCGGACCTCGAGATCACGCTGGCGCTGCTGGCGGCGCGACAGGTCGCGGTACAGGAAGATCGCGGAGGTCGGTACGAGGAACGCCACCAGGAAGCGGGCGATGTCGCCGATCCGCCCCATGAGGGCGCTGGCAGATGCCACTTCTGCGGCCTGGATGTCCCGCTCGATCACCACCGCCCCGGTGACGGCGCGGAAATCGGCATCGAGATCGTCGGCGGCGAGGCCCTGGGCGGTGGTGACGTCGCCGTCTTCGAGGGCGGCAAGGATGGCATGCACCGTCGCCTTGAGCGTGGCGGTGGTGGACTCGATCGCCGGGCTCGATGCGGTGTTCTCGATCAGGCCGAGCACCGATGAGGTGAGGTCATCGAGACCCAGTCGGGTTTCGCCCATGGTGAGGGCCACGGCATCGGAGGCGTCGAGTCCGAAGTCGCGTTCCAGGATGCTGAGGTGGGTGGCCAGCCCCGCCTGGGAACGCACCACCGTGGCCGACCGCAGCGCCTCGTCGGCGTGGTGCAGCGCCGTGGCGTGGCGGGCCACGCCCTTGGTGCCGAAGGCGATGGAGAACACCAGGGCGAACACGACCACCATCGCCACGCCGATCCCCATGGTGAGCGCGGCAAGGCGCCCGCGACGGCGCGACCTGGTGCCCGGCCGCGCCACCACGGGCACAGCACGAGTGCGGAACGGGGCCATGGCCTGGCTATCGGGAGGGTGCAGGCCCGAGTTGATCGGTCCGTGTTCGCCGCCGGGAGGTTCAGGCCGAAAACTCCTGCAAGGGACCGCCCCGGAAAGTGCCAACGACCTATATTGGCGGTACTCCCAGGCGTGGCATTCTTGGGGTGTACCGCAGCCAGGAGGTCCCGTTGATCGTCGGCGTGCCCCGCGAGATAAAGACCGAGGAGTACCGCGTGGCCATGACCCCGGTGGGGGTCAGAGAGCTCGTGGGTCACGGGCACCGCGTCGTGGTCGAGACCGGAGCCGGGGTGGGCTCGTCGATCACCGATGCCGACTACACCGCGGTGGGCGCGGAGATCCTTCCCGACGCTGCCGCGGTGTTCGAGACCGCCGGAATGATCGTGAAGGTGAAGGAGCCCCAGCCGGTGGAGATCGGCATGCTGGGTAAGCACCATCTCCTCTTCACCTACCTCCACCTCGCCGCCTATCCGAAGGAAGCCAAGGGCCTCATCGACTCAGGGGCCACCGCCATCGCCTATGAGACGGTGCAGCTCACCAACGGTTCCCTGCCGCTATTGGCCCCGATGAGCGAAGTCGCCGGACGCATGGCCGCCCAGGCCGGCGCCCACTTCCTCGAGCGGCCCCGCGGAGGGCGCGGGGTGCTCCTCGGAGGTGTTCCCGGCGTGAAGCCCGGCCGGGTCACCGTCCTTGGCGCCGGCATCGCCGGTCGCAACGCCGCGATGATCGCCGCGGGCATGGGAGCAGAAGTCGTGGTGCTCGATCTCAATGTGATCCCTCTCCGGCATCTCGACGAACTGCGGTGGGGAAACGTGACCACGGTGACATCGTCACGGTTTGCCATCGAGGAGTACGTCACCTCCTCCGACCTGGTTGTCGGTGCGGTGCTCGTGCCCGGGGCCCGCGCTCCGATCGTGGTGAGCGAGGACGTCATCAAGGCGATGAAACCCGGCAGCGTCATCGTCGACATCTCGATCGACCAGGGCGGGTGCTTTGCGACCTCGCGTGAGACCACCCACAGCAAGCCGACCTACGAGCAGCATGGAGTGATCCACTACGCCGTGGGCAACATCCCCGGGGCGGTGCCGCACACCTCGACCTACGGCCTGACCAACGCCACCCTGCCCTATGTGGTGGCGCTCGCCGACGGAGCCAAGGGTGCCGTCGCCCGGTACCCGGAGCTGCTCGGCGGAGTGAACGTGGCTCAGGGCCAGGTGACGAACCCGGCGGTGGCGGAGTTCCTCAAGGTGAAGGCGAGCGACCCGGCAGCGGCCCTGGGGGTCTAGACCCCCAGCACGTTCACCAGGCCGTCCTGGAGATAACCGAGGTATCCGAGAAGGGCCATCTCCGGGCTCTGCCCGGGATCGGCCTCCTCCTCCCAGCCGTCGTGCTCGATGCCGAGTCGTGCCGCCAACACCAGGCGCGCCTCGCCGATCACCCGCATCCAGGCTTCCGCCTCCGCGAGGTCGATGGCGGCGTCTTCAAAACTGCGAGAGAGCGCGAGGCGGTCCTCCCGGCGAAGGTCGTCGAGGGAATCGCCCACCAGTTCGCGGTAGCGCTCCTCGGCCGCGGCGTCGTCGGGATGCACCCGATACGAGAGGCGCCCGCCGGCGTCATCGGAACCGGCGAGCAGATCCGGCAGTGCTGCGAGCACGGCCCGGGAGTCCGCGTCTAGCCGAACCCGAATCTCGGTTCCTTTGCGCGTGAAGGGTGCACTCATACGCGCTCCAGGGTCGCCCACAACCCATGGTGGTGGAGGCGGTGGCAGTCGAGTTCCGCCTTCTCCAGAGGGCCGCTGCTCACCACGGCTCGTCCTTCGTGGTGCACCTGGAGCATGAGCCGGGTGGCCTCCTCGACCGAGTGCCCGAACAGCTTGCGAAACACCCACACGACATAGGACATCAGATTCACGGGGTCGTTCCACACCACCACTTGCCAGGCGCGATCGAGGTCATGGGTCTCGCCGGTGCCGGGCAGATCGATGCGATCGGGGGCGACGGTCGTCATCGCCGGTCGGCGGACTCCCGGCCGGAGAGGTGAGCGGCGAGTCGCTGCGCATTGAGCCAGTCCTCGAAGTCGGCCCGGGCCACCCGCCACTCTCGCCCCATCTTCACGGCGGGGAGCTCGCCGGTACGCAGTACCCGGGTGACCACGAACGGCGACACCTCCATGTAGTCACAGATGTCTGCGACCGAGAGCCACTCCTTGGCAAGTTCCACCCGAATGCGCTGCACGAGGGAAGGGTACCGGGAGCATCGAAGGTGAGGAAGGGTGGGCATCGTTGACCGTTACCCGTCACCGGTTACCCGTCGTCGACCGGCACCAGCTCCGGAATCGGGTAACGGGGAACGGGTAACAGGGCGAGAGAGCGGGCAACTCCTCCTTCAGCTCACCCTGCCCCCGGCCGATGACTAGTCACATGGCAGACCCCATCGTTCGCATACCGCTGATTCGGCGATTCCCCAATGGGGGGCCGCTCGTGGTGGGGGTGGTGCTCGCCACCGGAATCGCCACCGTCGACTGGGTCACCGGGCCCGAGGTGTCGCTCTCCCTGCTGTATGTGATCGCCGTCATGTCCGTGACCTGGCTGGGCACCCGCCGTCACGGCGCGCTCGTGGCCGGTCTCGCCGCCTCGCAAAGCCTGCTCGCCGCCCATGCCGGAAGCGGCCTGACATCGTCGGACCTCTGGAACGGCTCGATGCTCCTCGGGGTCCTTGCCGTCGTCACGATCCTGGTGGGAGCGCTGCGGACCGCACTCGTCGATCAGCGGCGTCACGCCACCCTCGATCCCCTCACCGGAGCGATGAATCGTCGCGCCTTCGCCCTCATCGCCGAGCGGGAGCGCTTGCGGGCCGGTCGTGAAGGCAGCCCGCTGAGCCTGGCCTACTTCGATCTCGATGACTTCAAGGCGGTCAACGACGCCCTCGGCCACAGTGCGGGGGATGGCGTACTCAAGGCCTTTGCGTCGGCCGTCGAGAACTCCGTTCGCGGCACCGACCTGTTCGCTCGGTTTGGCGGAGACGAGTTCGTGCTCCTGCTCCCCGATACCGATGCCCGCGAGGCGGTCGTGGTCGTGGACCGGGTTCGCCGACTGCTCGCCGAGGCCGGGAACGTCGACGACCGCGCCCTCACCACGTCGGTGGGGCTCGCCACGTTCCGGTTCCCGCCGTCCACCGTCGACGGGATGATCGCGGCCGCCGACGATCTCATGTATCAGGCGAAAAACCGTAATGGTGACACCGTCGTCGGCATGGTCTACGTGGGTCCCTGGACGCGGTGGTCACGCACCATGGAACAGAACGAACCGGTGCTCGTCCCGGTGGAACGCATCCCCGTCAGGGCCTGATCGCCACCCCGCTGTGCACCGGCACCTTCTCCGGCTCGGGCACATCCTGAGGGACCCGCACGGGTTCGTCGATGGGGAACTCGTCGGGCACGCTCAGGGGCTCGACGATGATCACTCGCTGTTGTTCTCCGATGTCCATGGTCCTGCCTCCCGTTCCATCAGGTACTCGATGATGTGCGCCCAAGGCTCATGTCGGGAACGACCCGGTTCTCCCCAGCGCGCCAGGGCGTGCGTCGGGTCCTGGAAGGCCGTGGCGATCACCGCGGCGTCGTCGGTGGCGAGCCAGCGTCCGCCCGCCACCACGGCCAGAGCGACCACACGAGCGTGCTTGGCCCGGTATCCGGCGGCATGCTCGACCACCTTGCCGCTGAGTTCCACGAGTCCGATGGCCCCCGGCCAGGCGACCGCGAAGTTGCGGACGAGCAGATCGGGACGTTTGGCGGCGTAGATGCCGCAGGGCGGTTCCGCGCAGCGGCCATCACTGTGCGGCACTTCGTCGCGGCCGGCACCGCGGCCGCACACCGCGGTGAGTTCGGGCTTCTCCCACAGCGTGCGGGCCGCTCCGTACAGCCTTCCCTGGCGGAGGTGCCAGATGCGGTAGGCCCGGATCGGGAACGGAGACCAGGCTTCATCGTGAGTCTTGCGAAGCTGCTCGATCTCGAAGCTCCGTGCCAGGCGGAGGGCCTTCTGGTACCCGGCGATCTCCGTGACGAGCCGACCCTTCTCCGCGGCGAGTTCCGCCATCTGCTCGTCGATGATGCGGATGCGGCCGCGACGGCTCCGCACTCGATCGTCCAGTCGCTGCGAGTCGACGTCGGCGATCCCGTATCGCAGCTGCAGGCGGCGCAATTCGCGGGCAAGCCTCTCCGATTCTGCGCGATCGTCGTCGTCCGGGGAGCCCGCTGCGGTCAGGGGAAGTGCCATGCGGCGGAAGGTACGCCACCGAACAGGTGTTTGGCAAGAGGGAGCGCAATCCCGGATTTCGCGTTCTCCTCTCCACGGGCAGGGATGGGCGAACGGTGCAACCACGCTTGAATGACGCCCCCGAGCGAAAGCACGCCGTGTCGCAGCCGAGGGTCAGCGTGATCATCCCGTGCAAGGACGCGGGGCAGTGGCTCGGTGCGCAACTCGACGCATTGCGCGCTCAGGACTACCCCGGCCCTCTGGAAGTGATCGTGGCCGACAACGGTTCGACGGACGACAGCAGGCAGGTCGCCACCAACCGTCCCGGCGTACGAGTCGTCGATGCCTCCGAACGTCGCGGACCCAACTTCGCCCGCAACCTCGGCGTGAGCCATGCCACCGGCGAAATCATCCTCACCTGCGATGCCGACGACGTGGTCGAGACCCGCTGGGTGACCGCGATGGTCGCTGCCCTCGGCGACCACGACCTGGTCGCCGGGCGTCTCGACTACGAGACGCTCAATCCCGGCCAGGGTGCCGCCGTCGAGGATCGACTGGAGAAGGATTCGCGCCTCGGGTTCCTCCCTGCGGCGGCGACGTCGAATTTCGGGATCCGGGCCGAGGTGCTGCGGGCGCTTGGCGGGTGGGACGAGACCCTGGACTACGGCTTCGAAGATGCCGAGCTCTCGTGGCGGGCGCAACTCGCCGGCTATCGCTTTGGTCGAGCCGACGATGCCGTGGTCCGCTACCGCCTTCGCACCACCACCTCCGCGGTCACCAAACAGGCCTACCGAGGGGCGCAGAACCTTCCGGTGATGGTGCGTCGCTTCCGCAGCCAGGGGATGTCACTGCGCCCGATCGTGGTCAAGGGACTGCGCTTCGGTGGGTATCTCATCCTGGCGGCACCCCTGGCCCTGTTCAGTCGCCGCATCCGCACCGAGTGGTTGCGCAAGGCCGCGGTGGTTGCCGGGGTGGTGCGCGGGATGTTCCGCAGGCGGGTGGGCTGAAGCCCGCACTCGTCGGCTCCTAAGCCGAGGTCATCGCCGCCAACAGCGCGCTTCGTCTGGCCCTCTGACCCACCGCGGGGAGTCCTACTCCCCTGGGCCGCAGCCGCGGCCCCCCATACGGTGTGGGCGCCATTGGATAGGAGTCATCGATGCGCGTCCTGGTAACCACCGCTTCCCGCCACGGAGCCACGGCCGAGATCGCCCGCACCGTCTCGAGCGTCATCGCCGAGCGCGGCTTCGACGTCGAGACACTGCCGCCCGACGAGATCTCTGCCGTCGACGGGTTCGATGCGGTGGTGCTGGGCAGCGCGGTCTACATGGGCAGGTGGCTGGAACCAGCTCGAGCGTTTGCCAAACGATTCGAAACGGACCTGAAGGACCGCCCCGTCTGGCTCTTCTCCAGCGGACCCATCGGCGATCCGCCGAAGCCCGATGCCGACTCCCCCGATGCCGTCGCGGCAGCAACGACCGTGGCGGCCACGGAGCATCGTCGCTTTGCCGGCGCCATCTGCAAGGACCGGCTGAGCCTGGCGGAGCGCGCCGTGGTGCGCGCGGTCAAGGCTGGCGACGGTGACTATCGCGACTGGGAGGCGATCCGCGCCTGGGCCGGGGGAATCGCCAAGCACCTCGCCTCCACCGGGGTGCGGCGATGACCTCCATCGCCGCGGTGCAGAGTGCGGTGGGAAGACGCATCCGCTTGATCGTGGGTGTGATCGCCGCCCTCCATGGGGTCATCCACCTCCTCGCCCCTGCCGACATCTGGGGATGGGCAGAACTCGACGAAGAGATCGAACCCACCCTGTCGATCGCGGATGGTCTGGAGCAGACCCTGGCGTACGTCTGGGTGGTCGCCGCCATCGTCGTCGTCACCGCGGCAACCCTCCTCCTTCGCCGCCACGCCGCCTGGCGAGGGTTCGCCATCGTTGGAGTCGCGCTGTCGCAGGTGCTGATCGTGATCTGGTGGAGCGCCGCCAGCGCCGGCACCGTGGCCAACCTCATCATCATCGCCGGCCTGGTGTTCGACCGGCGCGTCGGACTCACCGTGCCCGTGCCGGCGGCCAAGCCGTTCGGTCCGTGCTGCGAGGGCTGGGAGGAGCCCGAGGCGGGCAGCGCCTCCTAGAAGCCCTTGCCGGGACTGGGGTACTCGGGCGGATCGCAGCGGGTGACTGCGCCATAGGCGATGGCGGCATTGCCATCCACCATCGGCACCCGCCAGGTCCACTGCTCCCCCGGACCCACCGGGAACTGCTCGAGCAGATCGTGGCACCCACGAACCACCGACCAGCGGTTGCCCGGCGGCACCACGAAGACGGTGTATGACCCGGGCTGCACCGGG
>CAYYIA010000074.1:0-8093 GCA_964471875.1 uncultured Acidimicrobiia bacterium | reverse complement strand
ACTGCATCGAGGGGTTGTGCGAGTTGTGGCTCCATCGCTACGCGATGGTGTCATCCGACGGCATCGCCTACACGTTTGCCACCGAGCCCTTCGAGTCGTCGTTCCTCTTTGGGGGTGTGCTCTCGGATCAGCCCATCTTCCAGGGTGTCGACTGGGTTGGAGACCCGGCGGCGCGCACCACGATCGCGTCGTGTTCGTATACCGGGACCGAGTGCACGTTTCCGATCGTGGCGATCACCATCCGGGTCCGGCCGCTGACGGCCACTGCAGGGGCATCGGCACCTCTCACCCTCCACGAGGAAGTGAGGATGCGCAATGCGTAGTGCCCACGCCGTCCGACGCCAGGACATGGATCGGGGCGAGGCCGGGTTCGCCATGATGAGCGTCGTCATGGGGATGACCGCCATCGTCTTCCTCGTGGCGGTGATCTTCATGAACGCCTCGGCCGAGTACCAGGGCGCCCAGACCCAGCGGCGTGAGGACACGATCATCGCCGGCGCCGAGGCCATGCTGGAGCGGTATGCCGCCAAGCTCACCATCGACCCGCTCTACTACCAGAACTACGTCGATGAGGCCGAGTTGCCTCGGCGTTGCACCGATGAGACCTCGGCGCACTACAACCTCGTCGTCGAGCCGGGCAACCCCTGGTACCAGGAGTGCCGTCTCTGGGAGTACCCGGCCGATGCCACGGAGTACTTCCATCACCCCCTGCTCGCCGGAGATGTCGACATCACTGCCGACGACATCGCGGTGCTCCTCGCCGTGGTGCCCCCGACGAGCGGAGCCGCCGGCGTGCAACTCACCGTCGTCGGCTCCCAGCCGGAGTTCCGCCAGACCCGGGCAATCACCGCCGAGGTCAGGCCTGAGGCGATCAGCGAGTTCGCCTTCCTCGTCGAAGGCGACCTCCGTTTCGGCTCAGGGGCGGTGATCCGCGGGAAGATCTATGTCGGCGACGATCTGAACTTTGCGCTCAGCCCGGTGCGGGGCATCGTGCACCGTGACGTCTTCGCCGAGGATCGCATCGGCGATGAGACCCCGTCGTACGGGGCCCCCATCTTCGCCTCCGGCTCGAAGGGCTACGACGGCGCCGGCGAGTACCTGCCGGTGCGAAGCGTGTACGAGGACCCGCTCGACTTCACCAAGTTCTGGGATGACCTGACGCTGATCCGCGACATCGCCTGTGATGGGGGCGGGTTGTGCCTGAGCCGCACCGACAATCCATCGCTCGGACTCACCCAGACGCCAACGGCGTGGCTGCTCGAGCCCCACGTTGCGGGTTCCCTGAGTCGCATCCGCGTGTATGCCGCCTACAGCAACTCGTCGACGAGTTGTCTCTCTTCGGAGGAGTGGTGGTGGCTGAACTCGCAATCGGCCACCTGGACGCTGGTGGGTACCTTCGACGTGCCCGACAATGGCGCCGTCTGGGTGGAAGGCCACGCCATCGTCGGCAGGCCAAGCGCCCCGAGCGTGATCGACGAGTCGTTCACCTTGTATGCAGGGTCCCAGGGATCCCCAAAGAACGTCGTGATCGGGGCCGACGTCACCTACCTCACCGGCACCTCGGGGACCACCGTGCTCGGGGTCATCGCTTCGGATGAGGTCTGGGTCAACCCCAACGCGGTGGGGAGCGACAATGTCCTCAGCTTCAGCATGGCCCTGCTCTCCCAGGGTGGTTCCTTCCATGTGGCGCGCGACTGCGGGACCTCTGGCAACCCGGTGCTCCCGTACTCGGGCGGGGTTCCCACAGCCACGCTCAACACCAACGGGGCGATGGCGATTCACCAGACCGGAGACGTGGCGGCTCACTTCGGCACCAGGAACTACACCTTCGATGCCCGCCTCGAATACCTGCGCCCACCCCTGTTCCCCCTGCTGAAGGACACGTGGGCCTACGCCAACTGGCGGGAGCAACCGCTGCCGTGTTGGGCGATTCCGGGCACCTGTCCCTGACCTAGCCTCCGGCCCGTGCTCCTCGATGGCGCCGGCCTGTGGCTCGCAGACACCAACAGCTGGGTGTTCGCCGCGCAGCGCGGCGGTCCGGCCGTGGTGGTGGACGCTCCGCCCGACGCCGAAGGTGTCGCCGCGGTGCTTGCTCGCCACGACCTCGCACCCGTGGCTCTGCTCGCCACCCACGGCCATGTCGACCACATCGGAGGCGCGGGAGCCATCGCCAGGCGTTACCCACTCACGGCCTACATCCACCCCGACGACGACTGGCTCGCCCTCGATCCCAGCGCCCAACTGCGCATGTTGTGGGGGATGGTGCCGCCCGGGGACTTCGCCCCACCGCAGCGCTGGGAGCGGCTGGCGCATGGCCAGGTGCTCGACCTCGCCGGGTTCTCCGTCTCGGTGATCCACACTCCGGGGCACACGCCGGGACACTGCTGTTTCCACGTCGCCGCAGAGGGCGTCCTCTTCAGCGGAGACCAGCTCTTTGCCGGGTCGATCGGCCGCACCGACCTCCCCGGGGGCGACTTCGAGGCCCTCATGCGCAGCATGGGCGAGCGGGTCCTCACCCTGCCCCCGGCCACCGCGGTGCTGCCCGGTCACGGCCCTGCCACTACCCTGGCCCGGGAGCTCGAGACCAACCCGTTCCTCGAGACCTTTCGCACGTGATCCCTCGGCTCAAGGGCACCGACGACATCCTGCCTCCGGAATCTGCTCGGTGGCGGAGGTTGCTGCGCGGCTTCGATGACCTCGCCGAGCGCTACGGCTACGACCTGGTGCTCATGCCCGTGATCGAGGGCACCGAGCTGTTTGCTCGTGGTGTCGGTGCCGACACCGAAGTGGTCGAGAAGCAGATGTACACGTTCGAGGACCGGGGCGGGCGTTCCGTGACCCTCCGGCCCGAATTCACCGCCGGGATCGTGCGCGCCTACCTCGAGGCCGGCGGCACCGGGATCATGAAGGTGGCCGCTTCCGGGCCGCAGTTCCGCTACGAGCAGCCGCAGAAGGGACGCCGGCGGCAGTTCCACCAGGTTGATCTCGAGTATCTGGGCGAGGCCGGTGCTCGCGCCGACGTCGAGATCATCGAGATGTCCCATCGGTTGCTCACCGAAGCGGGGGTCCCCGGAGTCACGCTGCGCCTCAACTCGATCGGTGATGCCTCCGATCGCGCCGTCTACCGGGATCTCCTGCGCGACTTCCTCCATGGCGTCGCCTCCGACCTGTCTCCCGATTCCCGACGCCGCATCGACGACAACCCGCTGCGGGTGCTCGATTCCAAGGCCGATGCGGACGTCGTGGCCGCGGCTCCCGTTCCGCTCGACCACCTCGGCGCCGAGACGGCGGCGCACTTTGCCGCGGTGCGCGCCGGACTCGACGAAGCAGGCATCGCCTACGAGATCGCTCCCCGGCTGGTGCGGGGCCTGGACTACTACAACCGCACCGTCTTCGAGTTCTTTTCGGCGGCCTTTGAGGCGGCACAGGCTTCCCTGGGTGGGGGAGGGCGCTACGACCCGCTCGGCGAACTCATCGGCAGCAAGAATCCGCTGCCGGGAGTGGGGGTGGCGATGGGTTGTGACCGCATCGTGGCTGCGATGCCCGATGTCGCCGATTCCCGCCTCGATCTCTTCGTCGCCGTCGCCGGCGCCGTGAGAGACGAGGCCGCATCCGCCTGGGTACGCCGGTTGCGCGGCGAGGGGTTGCGGGTGGACTGGGTGGGCGGCGAGCGCTCGCTCAAGGCGCAGTTCAGGGCGGCGGACCGCAGTGGCGCCGCGGCAGTGGCGGTCATCGGCGACGAGTGGGATCGAGGAGAGGTGCGGATGAAGGCGCTGGCGACGGGTGAAGAGGCGACGATGGAGATCGAGGAGGTCATGGCGTGGCTGCACCGCTGAGGACGGCGCGAGCCGGGGAGTTGCGTGATACCGACGCCGGCCGTGAAGTGCGGCTCGCCGGTTGGGTGGCCACCATTCGCGACCACGGCGGTGTGTTGTTCGTCGACCTCCGTGATGCCTCAGGAGTCGTGCAGGTCGTGGTGGATCCGGTCGAGAACCCCGTTGCCGCCGAGGTGGGACGGGAGTTGCGTGACGAGTTCTGCATCGCCGTGAGTGGCATCGTCCGCCGGCGCCCACCGGGCACGATCAACCCGGAACTCCCCAGCGGCACCGTGGAGGTCTCCGTGACGGAGGTCGTCGTGCTGTCGCCCTCGGATCCGCTGCCGTTTCGCATCGACGATCGTTCGGATGTCGACGAGAACCGCCGCCTCGAGTACCGCTATCTCGATCTGCGCCGCCCCCGCATGGCCGCCAATCTGGTGGCTCGGTCCAAGGCGATCGGTGCGATGCGGACCACGATGCTCGCCCAGGGCTTCCTGGAGGTGGAGACCCCGACACTGGTGAAGTCGACCCCTGAGGGCGCCCGAGATGTCCTCGTGCCGAGCCGTCTCCGACAGGGCTCGTTCTACGCCTTGCCGCAATCGCCACAGCTGTTCAAGCAGCTTCTGATGGTGGGGGGTGTGGAGCGCTACTACCAGATCGCTCGGTGCTACCGCGACGAGGACTTTCGCTCGGATCGCCAGATCGAGTTCACCCAGCTGGACATCGAAGGTTCCTTCTGGGATCGCGAAGGGGTTTTCGCTGCGCTCGAGCCGGTGATCGCCGCCGTGACCCGCGAGCTGCGGGGCACCGAGCTGGCGACCCCGTTTCCCCGAATGACCCACGCCGAAGCGATGCGCCGGTTCGGGTCCGACAAGCCGGACACGCGTTTCGGGATGGAGCTCGTCGATCTCGGCGAGGCCTTTGCCGGCACCGGCTTTCAGGCGTTTGCCGGGGTGCTCGCCGCCGGCGGCATCGTCGCCGGCATCAATGCCGGCGCCCGCGAGGCGTCTCGGTCGGTGCTCGACGGCTTCGTCGATCGGGCCAAGGGCCTGGGAGCCAAGGGACTGGTGTGGATGGTGGTCGAGTCCGATGGATCGGTGCGGTCCCCTGTCGCCAAGCACCTCACCACGGCGGAACTGGCGGCCACGACCAGCGCGCTCGGTGCCGTGCCCGGTGACCTGCTTCTCGTGGTGGCCGACCGTCCCAAGGTGACTCGTGCCGTCCTCGGGGCCCTGCGGCTCGACCTGGGGCGTCCCAGCGGCCACGACCAACTGGAGTTCCTGTGGGTGATCGACTTTCCCGTGTTCTCGGTCGGCGAGGACGGCACCCTGGCTCCGGAACACCACCCCTTCACCGCCCCCTATCGGGTGGAGGAGATGCGTGATGATCCCGAGCATGCCCTGTCGCGCGCCTATGACCTGGTGGTCAATGGCGTCGAGTTGGGTTCGGGAAGCGAGCGAATCCACGACCCCCGAGTGCAGCGGGAGGTGTTCTCGGTCCTCGGCATCTCGGATCGGGAGGCCGAGTCGCGGTTCGGCTGGTTCATGAAGGCGCTGCGATACGGCACGCCACCCCACGCCGGGTTTGCCGTCGGTCTCGATCGATTCGTCATGGTCCTGCAGAACGAGCCGAACATCCGCGAGGTCATGCCCTTCCCCAAGACCCAGACCGGCTACGACCCGATGACCGACTCGCCGAGTCTCGTCGACGAGTTCCAGCTGGAGGAGCTCGGCATCGACCTCCGTCCCAAGGTGCGTGAGGCGCTGGCGGGGGAGCCGTCCCCGACCTGATGGACGACCTGTTCGCCGGGGAGCGCGAAGCCCATCGCCGGTCCGCCGAGCCGCTCGCCGCCCGGATGCGTCCCCGCGCCCTCGATGAGGTCGTCGGCCAACGCCACCTCCTCGGGCCGGGAGCGGCGTTCGGGGCGATGGTGCGGGCAGGCCGGCCGGTGTCGATGATCCTGTGGGGACCGCCGGGGACCGGCAAGACGACCCTGGCCGGCCTGGTCGCTTCGGCGAGCAAGGCGGCGTTTGCGTCGCTGTCGGCAACGAGCGCCGGGGTGAAGGACGTGCGTGAGGTGCTCGCCGCGGCGACGCAACGCCTGGAGCAGGATGAACGGCGCACCGTCCTCTTCCTCGACGAGATCCATCGATTCTCGAAGGCGCAGCAGGATGCCTTGCTCCCCGGCGTCGAAACCGGAACCGTCATCCTGGTGGGTGCCACCACGGAGAATCCCTTCTTCGAGGTCAACTCGCCCCTCATCTCGCGCAGCACCTTGTTCCGGCTCGAGGCTCTCCTGCCGGAAGAGGTCGAGGCACTGGTGGATCGCGCCTTCACCGACGAGCGCGGAATCGGCGAACCGCCCGGGATCACGGCCGAGGCTCGCGCTCTGCTCGGAGAGCGCTGCGGGGGCGATGCCCGGCTGGCACTGAACGCCCTCGAAGTGGCCGCGCTCATCGCCGCCGGACGTGGCGCGGCGGTGGTCGACACCCCGGCCGTGGAGGAGGCGCTGCAGCGTCGCATCATTCGCTACGACCGGGCGGGCGATCAGCATTTCGACGTCATCTCGGCCTTCATCAAGAGCGTGCGCGGCTCCGATCCGGACGCCGCCGCCTATTGGCTCCAGGTGATGCTCGAGGCCGGTGAGGATCCGGAGTTCATCGCCCGCCGTCTCGTGATTCTCGCCTCCGAGGACGTGGGACTCGGCGACAGCCGGGGTCTGCTCCTGGCGGTGGCGGCATCGCAGGCGCTGCAGTTCGTCGGGCTCCCGGAGGCGGGATACGCCCTGTATCACGCCACCCTGTATCTCGCCACGGCCCCGAAGTCGAACACGATCGGGCGCACCATGATGGCCGCGGCGGCGGCGGTCGCAGACACCCCGGCGGCGGTCGTGCCTCCCCACTTGCGCTCCACCGGCTATCGCGGCGCCGACAAGCTCGGTCACGGGGTGGGATATGTGTACCCGCACGATTACCCCGACGGCATCGCCCCGCAGCAGTACCTTCCCGATGCTGCCCGTGATCGCGTGCTGTTCCACCCGGGCCACACCGGCGCCGAGGCCGCCCTCACCGAACGGCTTGCCGAGATCGATCGCCGGATGGGCCGACGCCGCTGACGGGGGAGCAGAGCGCCGACTCCGGTACTCTCCGCTCGATGTCGAGCCATCCCATCGGCGGTGCGGAGATCCGCAAGGCCTATCTCGAGTTCTTTGCGGGCCGCGGGCACACCGTGGTGCCCTCCTCGTCGCTGATCCCGGTCGATCCGACGCTGTTGCTCACCGTGGCAGGGATGGTCCCGTTCAAGCCCTACCTGCTGGGAGACGAGCCCGCCCCGTATCCGCGGGCGACCACATCGCAGAAGTGCATCCGCACGGTGGACATCGACATCGTCGGCACCACGGCTCGGCACCTGTCGTTCTTCGAGATGCTCGGCAACTTCTCCTTCGGCGACTACTTCAAGGAGCAGGCGATCCCGTGGGCGTACGAGTTCTCCACCGAGGTCCTTGGCTTCGATCCCGATCGCTTGTGGTTCACCGTGCACCACAGTGACGACGAGGCGGCCGCGATCTGGATCGACAAGGTGGGTGTGCCGGCGAAACGGCTGCAGCGCCGCGACAAGGACAACTTCTGGCAGATGGGTGTGGCGGGACCGGCGGGTCCCTGCTCGGAGCTCTTCTACGACCGTGGCCCGGAGTACGGCGTCGACGGTGGCCCGGTGGCCGATGAAGAGCGATACATGGAGTTCTGGAACCTCGTGTTCATGCAGTACGTGCAGGACGTCCCGTATCACGTCGTCGGTGACCTTCCCGCCAAGTCGATCGACACCGGCTCAGGGTTGGAGCGGGTGGCCGTGCTCACCCAAGGGGTCGACAACGTGTTCGCCACCGACCTCCTGCGCCCCGTCCTCGCCGCGGGCGAGTCCGCAACCGGCGTTCGGTTTGGCACCTCAGCATCAGCAGACGTCAGCCTCCGCATCCTCGCCGACCATGGCCGGGCGCTGACCTTCCTCATCGCCGATGGCGTGGTGCCCTCGAACGAGGGACGTGGCTATGTGTTGCGCAGGCTGCTGCGGCGCGCCGTGCGTCACGCCTGGCAGCTCGGCGCCGAACGCTCGGTGACGCCGTACCTGGTCGACGCCACCATCGACGTTATGTCTCCCGGCTACCCGTCGCTGCGAGCGGGGCGAGACGGCATCGTCGAGATGGCCGAGCGGGAGGAGTTGCGGTTCCGTCGCACCCTCGAGTCCGGACACACCCTGCTCGCCACCGAACTCGAG
>CAYYIA010000073.1:0-8156 GCA_964471875.1 uncultured Acidimicrobiia bacterium | reverse complement strand
GTGGCGCCACCGGGATCTGATCCGGATGGGGACGGGGTGTCCTGGTCCGCCACGGGTCTTCCTCCCGGACTCGGCATCTCGCCATCGACCGGGGTGATCTCGGGCACCCTTCCCTTCGACGCATCGCCGGGGTCGCCCTACGTGGTGACGGTGCGCCTCACCGACGATGGCGCGCCCTCGCAGTTCTCCGAGGATGCGTTCGTGTGGACGGTCACCGACACGAACCGCGCTCCGGTGGTCGCTGATCCCGGTTCCCAGAGCCATCTCGAGGGTGCGGACATCGTGCTGGCCGTCGACGGGTCCGACCCCGATGGCGACGCGCTGACGTGGGTGGCGTTCGACCTCCCCGCTGGGCTGACGATCGACCCGACCAGTGGTGTGATCAGCGGTTCCATCTCCTACGGTGCGTCGACAGGTTCGCCATACCCGGTGCGGGTGCGGGCCTTCGACGACGGCTCGCCGGTCTTGCGCACCGAGGTCGCATTCTCGTGGACGGTGACCGATGTCAATCGCCCTCCTCTGGTGTCGAATCCGGGTGACCGGGTGAGTGCCGAAGGTGGCCCGGTCACCTTTGCGATGGATGGCTCCGACCCCGATGCCGATGCTCTCACGTGGTCTGCGACTGGTCTTCCCGGCAGGCTGTCGATCGATCCGGGCACGGGGGTCATCTCGGGGACGGTGTCCTTCGACACCGCAGGCAACCATGTCGTGACGGTGCGGGCGTCAGATGACGGGAGTCCGGTGCTGTTCGACGAGGTGGCGTTCACCTGGTCGGTCGGGGAGACGAATCGAGCTCCCGTCGTGACCGATCCCGGTGACCAGGCCGCGGGGGAGGGCGATGCGGTGTCTCTCGCCATCGGTGGATCCGACCCCGACCTCGATCCCCTCTTCTGGTCGGCCACGAGCCTTCCCCCGGGCCTGACGATCAACCCGGCCACGGGCGTCGTCTCCGGGACCGTCGGATTCGATGCGGCGGCATCGTCGCCCTTTGCTGTGACGGTGGGCGCGGCGGACGATGGCGGCCTGTACGACGAAAGCTCGTTCACCTGGACGGTGACCGAGACCAACCGGGCTCCTCAAGTCGTCGACCCCGGCGCTCGCTCCAATGCCGAGGGTGATCCCGTGACCTTTGCCATTTCGGCAACCGACCACGACGGCGACCTCCTCGTCTGGACCGCATCCGGGCTCCCCGCCGGGTTGGTGATCGACCCGACTTCCGGGGTCGTGTCGGGAACCATCGACTACACGGCCGCATCGGGATCGCCCCACACGGTCACCGTCCGGGCTACCGATGACGGGTCCCCGGCGCTCTTCGATGAGGTGACCTTCTCCTGGGCGGTGGCGGACACGAATCGCCCGCCTATCGTCGCCGACCCCGGCGCGCAGGCCGATGTCGAGGGCGCCGCGGTGACGTTCCCGGTGGCGGCCTCGGATCCCGATGGCGACGGATTGACCTGGTCGGCCACCGGGTTGCCCCCAGGAGTGGCGATCGATGCGGGTACCGGGGTGATCTCAGGGACCATCGACTTTGCTGCCGCCCCCGCCTCACCCTACGACATCACCGTTTTGGTCACCGACACGGGATCTCCGACGCGGTCGACCGAAGTGACGTTCGCCTGGACCGTGGCGAACACCGATCGCGCCCCGGTGATCACGAATCCGGCATCGCAGAGCGGCGCAGAGGGCGAGGTGCTGTCGTTGGCGATGGTTGCCTCCGACGCCGATGGCGACAGCCTGACCTGGAGCGCTACGGGCCTGCCCGCCGGCCTGTCCATCGACCCGTCCACGGGGGTGATTGTCGGCACTCCCACCTTCGACGCTGCCGGAGGCCACACCGTCACCGTCCGTGCCACGGATTCCGACCCGGAGGCGTTGTTCGACGAAGTCGCGTTCTCGTGGGCGGTGGCGAACACCAACCGTGCTCCGGTGGTGAGCGACCCGGGAACCCAGGGCGACGGAGAAGGCCAGGCGGTTTCGGTGACGCTCGCCGGATCGGACCCCGACGGCGACAGCCTCGTGTGGTCGGCCACCGGCCTGCCTGCCGGCCTGGCGATCGATCCGAGCACCGGAACGATCTCCGGCTCGTTGAGCTTCGCCGCCGCCGGCTCGCATGGGGTCACGGTTCGGGCAACCGATGACGGCACGCCCGTGCTCTTCGGCGAGGCATCGTTCACCTGGGTGGTGTCAAACACGAACCGCGCACCCGTGGTGCTCGATCCCGGTACCCGGACCACGGCGGAGGGCACCGCGGTGAGCGTGGCCATCTCGGCGAGTGACCCCGATGGGAACGCCCTCACGTTCGGTGCCTCTGGCCTTCCGCCGGGTCTTGCGATCGATGCGACGAGCGGGGTGGTCTCCGGTTCCCTCGGGTACGAACTCGGCTCGGCCTACGCCGTGGTGATCACGGTCGTCGACGACGGTTCGCCGGTGCTGATCTCGCAGACATCGTTCGATTGGCTCATCGGTGAGGTCAACCGGCCGCCGGCCATCACCCCCATCGGTGACCGGTCCAGCGAGCAAGGGGCCACCATCACCCTCACCCCGACCGCCTCCGACGCCGATGGTGATGACCTGATCTGGTCGGCGACGGGACTCCCGAGCGGGGTCACCATCAGCCCCCTCACCGGCGTCATCTCGGGGTCGCCGACGAACCCAGGCGCCTACGGCGTCACCCTGACGGTCGTGGATGATGGGGTGCCTCCGGCGTCCGACCAGGAGGCCTTCGCCTGGACGGTCGTGTCCCCTCCTGGGTTCCCGGTCATCGAGGCCATCGATACCCGTCACGACCTCGAAGACGAACCGGTGTACTTCGTCGCCGCAGCCACCCATCCCGATGGGCTCGCGATCACGTGGTCGGCCAGCCAGCTTCCCACGGGTGTGACCATCGACGCCGCCACCGGACGCGTGACAGGCACTCCCACCACCCCGGGAACCTGGTTCACCCGGGTCACGGTCACCGATGAGCGTGGTCAGGCAGCCACGGCGTCATTCGTGTGGATCGTGGAGTCTGCTGTGGATCTCCCGCCGGTGACCCAGAACGACGAGATCACGGTGGCCGTCGACACCATCACCGCCGGCGGAGTCGCCATCGATGCGGCCGGCAACGACACCGACCCAGAAGGGGGACGCCTTGTCGTGGTGGCGGTGTCGCAACCCGAGATCGGGGTGGCGGAGCTGGTGGGAGGAGTCGTCGTCTTTCGACCCCCGGCGCACTGGCTCGGCTCGGTAACGATCCGGTACACGGTCGAGGACGATGCCGGCAACCGGACCGAGGGGCTCGTCACGGTCACGGTCCTCGACTCGCTGGACAATCGCCTCGTCACCGGGGCGATCACGGTCGGGCCTGGCCCGAGCGGAGTCGACCTCGATGCCCTCGGGGTGCTGACGCCGGGTGGCGGCACGGAGGTACTCCTCGGATCGGTCTTCCAATCGCTCTACGTGTTGCGCGTCCCGCTCGCCCTGCTCGGAGGAGCCGTCTTCTGGTCGTTGCTCCTCGGGGGGATTCTGAACCTCGGCTTCGTGCTGCGCGGGGGCCTTCCCCGTCTGGTGCGGCGGACCTCGCGGCACCTCGCGGTGGTGCTCGTGCCACACGGCGGGCGGGTCGATGTCCGCGCCGAGCCCGGACGTGGCGCGGTCGTGTCACGGCTCACCGCCACGGAGCGAGGGATCGAGGCGACGGGTCGGCGCGTGATCACTGCGGATGGGGACGAGTGGGTCGAAATCCGCACGGAGGCGGGTATCGGATGGCTGCCCGCGTTCCATGCGAGCGAAGAGGTCGATCGCGCCGGGTTCGCCGCCGATGCCGAGGCCGTGGAGGTGATCGAGGGGTTCGTGGAGCGGTTGCGGGCGCGACGGGACTTCAGTGACCTGGTGTCGGAACGCGGCCTATTCGTGGCGCACCACGCTCCGGTGGTTCGCTTCGACCCAGACCGACTCGCCGGGATCATGGAAGACCCCACGCGGATGGTGTGGAAAGGTCGCAACCCGGCATACCCGGACTTCTCCGGCACCTTCGACCTCGCGATCGCCACCGGAGTCCTCGACGCCTTCGATCATCCCCGGCGAGAACTGCTCTTCGATCGTCCCTCCACGCCGGCAACCGTGATTCCTGTCGAGTTCACCAACTTCCACTTCGTCTCCGTCGGGGCGGACGTCCATGGACCGGAACGGTTGGACCAGAGCGCCTGGATCATCGTGATCGCCTATGAGGCAGCCCATCCCCGTGTCATCGGACTGGTGCGCGAGGGCTGATCCGCGTGCAGGCGGGCGTCTTCGGACCGGGTTCGTCGGGCCGTTGCCCTACTGTGCGACCATGGCTTCGACCACCGCGGCGGTCGTGCTCGCCGGCGGCGCCAGTCGTCGTCTTGGGCACCCCAAGCAACTCATCCCGTATCGCGGCCGACCTCTGCTCGAACACGTCGTGCAGTCGGTGCTCTCGTGGCCCGTCGACCTGGTCGTGGTGGTCCTCGGGAGCGGCGCCGAGGAGATCCTCGATGCGGTCGAGTTCGGCGACGCCCTGGTCGCCATCAACGACGACTGGGAAGAGGGCATCGCCTCCTCGCTCCGGGTCGGTCTCGACGTGTTGTCACGGGATCCGCACTCCGACCTCGCGTTCATCGTGCTCGGGGATCAGCCCGGGATCCCCGGCGACGTGCCCGTGCAACTGCTCGCCGCCGCCGAGTTCTCGTCACGGAAGGCGATCGTGCCGGTATATCGCTACGAGCGCTCCAACCCGGTGCTGTTTCGCCGACAGCTCTGGGAGCGATTGATGACCCTCGAGGGCGATCAGGGAGCCGCCGAGCTGCTGAAGGCGCATCCCGACTGGGTGGAGGAGGTACGCGTGGACCATCTTCCGCCGCGCGACATCGACACCGTCGACGACGAGGCCGACATGCACGCCGCTCCGGGTCGCCCCGGCTCTGAGCCATCACCTGAGCGGTAGTCTCTGGGCGCGCGCCGCGGCGGCGGCGACATCAACGGCGATACGCGAAAGGAACGTGATGCCTTCCATTGACGTCATCGAGGGAATCGGCCCCGCTTTCGCCACCAAGCTTCGCAAGTCGAAGGTCCGGACCACCGAAGCCCTATTGAAGAAGGGTGCTACCCGTGGCGACCGCAAGCGCCTGGCGCTCGCCTCGGGGCTCACCGAGCAGCAGATCCTGGAGTGGGTCAACCGCGCCGATCTGATGAGGGTCAAGGGCATCGGCGAGGAGTATTCCGACCTGCTGGAAGCGGCGGGGGTCGACACGGTCAAGGAACTCAAGATGCGTAAGCCTGGTGTGCTCCACGCCAAGCTCGTCGAGATCAACACCCAGAAGCGGTTGGTGCGTCGCCTTCCCACCGAGGCGATGGTTGCGGCCTGGGTCGCCTCCGCCACCAAGCTTCCCGCTGTCGTCACCTACTAGATCCCGTCAGACGCGAGTGAGGGCCCCGCGATGCGGGGCCCTCACTCGTTTCGCAACACCGGCGAGGACTAGGCGCCAGCCGTAGGAGCGCACCCAATTGGGTCGCTGGTTCCATCTGGTGTCGGCGCAAGATCGCGCCGACACCAGATTCCGGGGCGAACCTATTTGGGCGCGCTCTCAGCGGGCGTTGTCTTCGCAGTAGCGGTGGCCTTCTTGACGGCTGGCTTCTTCTCGGCGAGGGTCTCGTCGCTGGCAGCCATCTCGCCCTTCTCGGGCTTGAAGGTGGCACGCCAATTGGCGAGGACGTCTTCGAGCTGATCGCGCAGCTTCTCGACGCGGCCCTGGAGATGATCGAAATCGACCTTCTCCTTGATCTCCTCGACGACCTTGCCCTGGCGCAGCTCGGCGGTCATGCGCTCACCTTCGGTGACCCACTTCTCGAACTCACGGCGGGCGTCACGACGCCACTTGCCGGAAAGCCGGCTGAGGCGCTTGGTGGCCACGACCGGTGCGCCGACCGCGGCGTACGCGGCCTTCTTGGTGGCGGCACCGATGGCGCCGCCGGTCTTGGGGGCTTCCTGCTTCTCGGTCATCGTCGTTTCCACGATCACTCCTCTCCTGGGGCCTCGACGAAGCTCTTGTAGATCTCCGCGAGGGCCTGTTTCTGTCGTTCTGTCAGGGTGTCGTCGTTGGCGATCGCCTCCATCACCTCGGGATGGGTGGCTCCGTCGAGGAGTCCGGCCCGCTCGTAGAGGCTCTCCGCAGAGATCGAGAGGCCGGCGGCGATCGCTTTGAGGATGCGCGCCGAGGGCTTGCGCAGCCCCCGCTCGATCTGGCTGAGGTATGGATTGGAGATACCGGCGCGGTCGGCGAGTTTGCGCAACGAGATCGCGCTGCGTTCGCGCTGCTGGCGAATGAACTCGCCCACCTCGGTCACCCTGGTCTTCATGCTGCTAGCAGAATACCACGGAGTGCTAGCAATTGCTAGCACCCGCAGCGGGTCATCATCTACCCCGGCGCTATCGTCGCCCGGCGGAGAGGAGCGCGCGGTGACCGGTCAGGATGACTCGACGATCATCGTGATGCGGCGCGATGCCACGCCGGCCAATGTCGAACATGTCGTCGAGCGCCTGCGCGACATCGGTGCCGAAGCGCACGTCTCCCAGGGTCAGCTGCGCACGGTGATCGGCGCCGTCGGCGACCGAGCGGTCATCCAGCAGCTCCCGTGGGAAGCCTTTGCCGGTGTGGAGCGGGTCGTTCCGATCCTCAAGCCGTATCGGTTCGTGAGCCGCGACTTCCAGGAGTCCGACTCGGTCGTGAATGTGGGCGGGGTCCCGGTGGGTGGGGACGCCCTGGTCGTGATCGCCGGCCCGTGCGCGGTGGAGAGCCGGGACCAGCTCTTCGCTACGGCGGCGGCGGTGCAGCAAGCCGGAGCGCAGATCCTGCGCGGCGACGCCTTCAAGCCCCGGACGTCGCCGTACGCATTCCAGGGCCTGGGGGAGAAGGGTCTGCAACTCCTCGCCGAGGCCCGCGAGGAGACCGGAATGCCCTTCGTGGCCGAGGTGCTCGATACGCGCGACATCGAGTTGGTTTCCTCGTATGCCGATCTCATCCGGATCGGCGCCCGCAACATGGCGAACTTCACGCTGCTTGCCGAAGTCGGGCGTCAACCCAAGCCGGTGATGCTCAAGCGTGGGTTCACCGCCACCATCGAAGAGTGGCTCAATGCCGCCGAGTACATCTACAAAGAAGGCAACCACCAGGTCATCCTGTGTGAGCGCGGCATCCGCACCTTCGAACCGCAGACTCGCAACACCCTCGACATCTCCGCAGTGCCCGTGGTGAAGGGCCTGTCGCACCTTCCCATCCTCGTCGACCCATCGCACTCCGGTGGCCGCAGGGCGCTGGTGCCCTCGTTGACGCGTGCCGCCGTAGCCGCCGGTGCCGATGGGGTGATGATCGACGTCCATCCCTCACCCGAGACCGCCCAGGTGGACGGTGGCCAAGCCCTCCACCCCGCCGAGTTCGCCACGCTCATGGACGAGGTGAGGGCGGTGGCGACGGCGATCGGTCGGAAGGTCTAGGACCCGCAGTGCGCAATGCGCAATGCGCCATCCGATACCCGGTTACCCGTCCTCTTGCTGTCGGCTGTGAGCTGTCAGCTCGGGACCTGATACCTGATACCTGATACCTCAGGCCCCGTAGAACTCCCGCTCCACCACTCGCCGCGCCCGGCGCGTCACCCGCTGGTACTCCTCGCGCAGCGCGGTCCGGGGGGAGAGGTCGTACCCGAGTGATCGCGCCACCGCGGTCGCCTCGACGAGGTCGGTTGGCAATGAGTCTCGTACCCGCCCGGCCCGAAGGAACAGGCGGTTGCGCACCGCGGCGCAGAAGCGATAGGCCTCATCGAGGGATGCGGCGTCCTCGAGGCGGAGCAGTCCGGCTTGGTGCAGGGCAGCGAGCCCGTGGAGGGTCGACGGGCTCCGCAGTGCCCCCACCCGGTGGCCATGTTCCATCTGCAGCAACTGCACCAACCACTCGACGTCGGCGAGGGCGCCGCGACCGAGTTTGACGTGAAAGTCGGGATCTTCGCCGATCGGAATCCGCTCGCTCTCGATGCGCGCCTTCATGGCTCGAATCTCGCGCACCTGGGACTGGACGAGGTGCTCGGGGTGGGATCGAGCCGCTGCCTCGGCCACGAATTCGGCTCCCAGGCGAAGGTCGCCCGCCACGGCGCGAGCGCGGAGCAGG
>CAYYIA010000072.1:0-8189 GCA_964471875.1 uncultured Acidimicrobiia bacterium | reverse complement strand
CGAGAAGACCTACATCCTCGCTCCGCAGCGGGTGGCCGTCGGGGACATGCTCGAGTCGGGTTCCGGCGCCGAGATTCGTCCCGGCAACGCCTTGCCCCTGCGCAACGTCCCTGCCGGCACGGTGGTGCACGCGGTGGAGCTTCGTCCCGGCGGTGGCGCCAAGCTGGCCCGCTCGGCGGGTTCGGGCATCCAGTTGATCGCCAAGGAAGGCGACCTCGCCCTGCTGCGCCTCCCCTCGGGTGAGATGCGCAACGTTCCCCTCGACTGCCGTGCCACGGTCGGTGAGGTCGGCAATGCCGAGGCGGAGCTCACCAAGGGTGGCAAGGCCGGACACAGCCGTTGGAAGGGTGTGCGCCCGCAAAGCCGCGGCGTCGCCATGAACCCGGTCGACCACCCCCTCGGTGGTGGTGAGGGCAAGGCGAGCGGTGGTCGTCACCCGGTGAGCCCATGGGGCAAGCCCGAAGGCCGCACCCGCAAGAAGAAGGCGAGCGACGGACTGATCGTGCGCCGCCGCACCAAGAAGGGTCAACGATGAGATTGCAGATTGCAGATCGCAGATTGCAGATCGCAGACCGCACGTTCGCGGCCATCTGCCATCTGCCGTCTGCCATCCCCGTAACCCGAGATCAGATCTGGAGTACCCGATGAGCCGTTCCCTGAGCAAGGGCCCGTTCGTGGACGAGCATCTGCTCGCCAAGGTCGAGCGCGCCGCCAAGACCGGTGACAAGCGGGTCATCAAGACCTGGAGTCGTCGCTCGACGGTCATCCCCGAGATGGTCGGCCAGACCATTGCCGTCCACGATGGCCGCAAGCACGTTCCGGTATACGTGACCGAGTCGATGGTCGGTCACAAGCTCGGTGAGTTTGCCCCCACCCGCACGTTCCGCGGGCACTCCGGGGCCGACAAGGCGGCGAAGAAGGCATGAAGACCGTCGCACGCGCTTCGTTCATTCGGGAGTCGGCGCCCAAGCTGCGCGCCGTGCTCGACCTCGTGCGTGGGCTCCCCGTGGAGCGCGCCCGTGAGGTGTTGCGTTTCACCACGCGGGGCGCCGCCGCTCCGGTGTCGAAGGTGTTGGAGTCCGCGGTGGCCAACGCCTCACACAACCATTCCCTCGAAGCCGCCGACCTGAAGGTGGTCGAGGCCTATGCCGACCTCGGTCCGGTGCTGAAGCGGGTTCGCCCGAAGGCCCGCGGCCGCGCCGGTGGAATCAGAAAGCCGACCGCTCACGTGACCATCGTGGTCGGCGATGGACGCGATGAGGAGAGTGCCTGACATGGGCCAGAAGATCCACCCCTACGGGCTCCGGCTCGGCATCGTCACGGACTGGAAATCGCGTTGGTACAGCGACAAGCTCTACGCGTCTCAGGTCCTCGAGGATGCCAAGATCCGCGACCTGCTCGAGAGGGAGCTGGTGCGCGGTGCGCTCTCCCGAATCGAGATCGAGCGCATCGGTGAGAAGAAGGTCCAGATCGACATCCACACCGCTCGCCCCGGCGTGGTGATCGGTCGCAGTGGCGCCGAAGTGGATCGCCTCCGCTCGATGCTGGAGAACCTCTCCAAGCGTGAGATCAAGATCAACGTGATCGAAGTGCAGAACGCCGAGACCGACGCCCAGTTGCTGGCGCGCAGCATCGCCGACCAGCTGCAGGGCCGGGTGTCGTTCCGCCGTGCTCTCAAGCGTGCCGTCACCACGGCTCTCAAGGCCGGTGCTCAGGGGGTCCGTGTCGCTGCCACCGGACGACTCGGCGGCGCCGAGATGGGACGCCGCGAGTGGTACCGCGAGGGCCGGGTGCCGCTGACCACGCTGCGCGCCGATGTCGATTTCGGCAAGGCCACCGCTCGCACCACGGTCGGGGCGGTCGGCGTCAAAGTCTGGGTCTACAAGGGTGACGTCGTGCCCTCGCTTTCGGCGACCCGTGAGAAGATCGCCGCCGAGGCCGCCTTGGCCACCGGCGGACCCTCCTCGCGGCGGGCTCCTGCCAAGGCCCGCGCCGAGCGCGCCGCCGGCGAGAAGCCCCGCACCCTCATCGAGGCCGGCGGTGGCAAGCGTCTCGTCGAGGCCGGCGGCGGCGAGCGCCTGGTCGAAGCCGGTGGTGGGCGGCGGGTCGACGCCGAGCTGGCCGAGGCAGAGTTCGAGGAAGAGCGTGCCGTCGCCGAGGAGACGATTGCCGTCGCCGAGGAGACCGCGCCCGCGATCGAGGCAATCGGGTCGGCCGAGGCCGGGTCGAAGGTCGTCGAGGACGCACCGGGTGAACAGGAGTAGCCGATGCTGATGCCGAAGCGCACCCGCTGGCGCAAGCAGCAGCGGGGCAACATGCGAGGGAATGCCAAGGCCGGCACGAGGGTCTCGTTCGGCGACTATGGTCTCCAGGCTCTCGAGCCGGGCTGGGTCACGGCCCGCCAGATCGAGGCCGCCCGCGTGGCAATGACCCGCCACATCAAGCGCGGCGGGAAGGTCTGGATCATGCTGTTCCCGGACAAGCCGGTGACGCAGAAGCCGGCCGAGACCCGCATGGGGTCGGGCAAGGGCAACCCGGAGTTCTGGGTGGCCGTGGTTCGGCCCGGCCGGGTTATGTTCGAACTGTCCGGTGTCGACGAGCCGCTGGCTCGGGAGGCGCTGCGCCTCGCCGGGCACAAGCTGTCGGTGAAGACGAAGTTCGTGCGAAGGGAGGAAGTGTGAAGGCCTCTGATTTGCGCGACCTCTCCTACGAGGAATTGAAGACGAAGCTTGCCGAGTCGAAGCAGGAGCTGTTCAACCTGCGCTTCCAGGTGGCCACCAACCAGCTGGACAACACGGCGAGGATCGAGACGGTGCGCCATGAGGTTGCCCGCATCGCCACGGTGATGCGCGAGCAGGAGATCGAGGCGTTCCATCAGACGAAGGGCGAAGGAAGATGACGGACCGGGCCAACCGCAAGATCCGCACCGGAATCGTGGTGTCGGACGCGCGCGACAAGACGGTGACGGTCGAGATCGTCGATTCCGTTCGCCACAAGATCTACCAGAAGACGATGAAGTCGACGAAGAAGCTCCAGGCCCACGATGAGGCCAACGACGCTCACGTCGGTGACACCGTCAAGGTCATGGAGACCCGTCCGCTGTCCAAGACGAAGCGTTGGCGGGTCGTCGAGATCGTGGAGCGTGCCAGATGATCGCCCAGGAGACCCGGCTCAAGGTGGCCGACAACACCGGTGCCCGCGAGGTGCTGTGCATCCGCGTGCTCGGCGGTTCGACGCGCCGCTACGCCGGCATCGGCGATGTCATCGTCGCCACGGTCAAGGACGCCGTCCCCGGCGGAACGGTGAAGAAGGGCGAGGTGGTGAAGGCCGTGGTGGTGCGCACCCACAAGGAGCGCCGCCGGTCCGACGGCACCTACATCCGCTTCGACGACAATGCGTGCGTGCTCATCAACGACCAGCAGCAGCCGCGCGGCACCCGAATCTTCGGGCCGGTCGGCCGCGAGTTGCGCGACAAGAAGTTCATGCGCATCGTCTCCCTCGCTCCGGAGGTGTTGTGATGCAGTTGAAGCAGGGCGATCAGGTCGTGGTGATCTCGGGCAAGGACAAGGGCAAGGAGTCCCGCATCGCCGAGGTCTTCCCCAAGACCGGCAAGATCATCGTCGAGGGCGTCGCTACAGCCAAGCGTCATACCAAGCCGCGCGGCCAGACGATGCAGGGCGGCATCGTGGACAAGGACATGCCGATCGACGCCTCGAACGTGATGATCATGTGCCCGACCGACGGGGCCACGCGCATCGGTCACAAGATCGATGCCGACGGCCACAAGCGCCGGGTGTGCGTGAAGTGCGGAGGTGATCTGTGAGCGCCCGCCTCAAGCAGGTCTATCAGGACCAGATCTACGCGCAGCTCAAGGAACGGCTCGGGATCGACAATCCCATGCGTGTTCCCCGGCTCACGAAGATCGTGGTCAACATGGGGCTTGGCGAAGCGGTCAACGACAAGGGTGTCGTGGACCTCGCCCTTGCCGACCTTTCGACGATCACCGGCCAGCGTCCCCGGGTCAACCGCGCACGCAAGTCGGTGGCCAACTTCAAGCTTCGCGAAGGGATGCCCATCGGCATCTCGGTGACCTTGCGTGGTGATCGCATGTGGGAGTTCTTCGACCGGCTGATCTCGGTCTCGATTCCCCGGATCCGGGACTTCCGGGGGCTCAACCCCCGGTCGTTCGACGGGCGCGGCAATTACACGTTCGGAGTCACCGAGCAGCTGATCTTCCCCGAGATCGACTTCGACAAGGTGACCAAGGTGCGCGGGATGGACATCACCATCTGCACGACGGCGAGTGACGACGAGGGCGGGCGTGCCCTGCTCGAGGCGTTCCACTTCCCGTTCCGCCGCCCCCAGACCCAGCAGGCAGGTGTGTGATGGCGAAGAAGTCCCTCATCAACAAGGCGAACCGCACGCCCAAGTTCAAGGTGCGGGCGTACTCGCGCTGCGGCCGGTGTGGCCGTTCGCGGGCGTTCATGCGCAAGTTCGGCATGTGCCGTCTCTGTGTGCGCGAACTGGCGCATCGCGGCGAACTGCCCGGTGTGAGAAAGGCCTCCTGGTAATGCTCACGGACCCCGTAGCGGACATGCTCACCCGGATTCGCAACGCCAATCAGGCGCTGCACGAAAAGGTGACCATGCCGACCTCCAAGCTCAAGGAAGAAATCGCCCGCATCCTCGCCGCCGAGGGCTACATCGACGGCTACGAGGTCGTCGGCACCGGGGCGCGCCGCACCCTGTCGGTGACGCTGCGGTATGCCGCGAACCGCAAGCGGGTCATCGAAGGCCTGCGCCGCGTGTCGTCGCCAGGACGCCGGGTGTATGTCGGGGCGGGCGAGTTGCCGCGAGTCCTCGGTGGACTCGGTGTCGCCGTGGTGTCGACCTCCCAGGGGTTGCTCCCGGATCGTGAAGCCCGTCAGCGCAAGCTCGGCGGCGAGATTCTCTGCGAGGTGTGGTGATGAGTCGAATCGGTAACGCTCCGGTCTCGGTCCCATCCGGGGTCGAGGTGACGATCAAGGGGACCACGGTCGCCGTCAAGGGCGCCCGCGGAACGCTGACGCGCACCTTCACCGACAAGATCTCGTTCTCCCATGAGGAGGGCGTCATCACGGTGGCCCGCAGCGACGATGCCCGTGAGACCAAGGCCCTGCACGGCCTCAGCCGCGCCCTGTTGCGCAACATGGTCATCGGGGTGTCGGACGGTTTCCGTCGCGAGCTGAACATGGTCGGCGTCGGCTACCGCGCTTCGGTCGCCGGCAAGGGCATCGAACTGCTCGTCGGGTTCTCCCACCCGGTCAAGATCGAGGCGATCGAGGGCATCACCTTCGAAGTGCCCGAGCCGACGAAGATCGTGATCACCGGGATCGACAAGGAGTTGGTGGGCCAGGTGGCGGCCAACCTTCGGTCGATCCGGCCGCCGGAGCCCTACAAGGGCAAGGGCATCAAGTACTCGGACGAAGTGATCCGGCGCAAGGCCGGGAAGTCGGGGGTGTCGCGATGAAGACGCGCGACGTCGCTCGGCGCAAGCGCCACTTCCGGGTGCGCAAGCGCGTGCACGGCACCGCGGCTCGTCCCCGGATGGCCGTGTTCCGCAGCAACCGCTACATCTACGTTCAGGTCATCGACGACGTCACCGGGCGGACCCTGGCGGCGGCGTCCTCACAGGAAAAGGAATTGCGCGAGCGCACCCTGACGGTCGGCACCGCAGCCGAAGTCGGGAAGCTCATCGCCGGTCGGGCGAAGGCTGCCGGGGTCTCCTCGGTGGTGTTCGACCGTGGCGGATTCGCATATCACGGCCGTCTCAAGGCGCTCGCCGATGCGGCGCGCGAGGAGGGGTTGGAGTTTTGAGCACCAGAAGAGACTCACGTGATTCGCGCGGCGGCCGCGACGGCGGTCGTGCGCCCGAGGGCCCGCAGTTCGAAGAGCGGGTGATCCACATCAATCGCGTCGCCAAGGTCGTCAAGGGTGGTCGTCGATTCTCGTTCACCGCGCTCGTCGCCGTCGGAGACGGCAACGGCAAGGTGGGCGTGGGCTACGGCAAGGCGAAGGAAGTCCCCACCGCGATCCAGAAGGGTGTCGAAGACGCCCGTAAGGCCATGAAGCCCGTGCCCATGGCGGGCACGACGATCATCCACGAGAACATCGGCATCCATGGGGCGTCGCGCGTGCTCATCAAGCCTGCCGCCCCCGGTACCGGGGTCATCGCCGGCGGTGCCGTTCGCCAGATCCTCGAGGCTGCCGGGGTTCGCGACGTGCTGGCCAAGTCGTTGGGTTCGCCCACGCACATCAACGTCGCCCAGGCCACCCTGAACGCGCTCATGCAGCAGCGTCGTCCCGACGCCGTCGCCAAGCGTCGCACCAAGTCCCCCGAAGAGGTGACGCCGCCGGCGTTGCTCGCTGCCTACCGCACCTCCGAGCTGGGCCGTGCCGCCCGGTCGGACTCCTGAGGAGAGGGCAGGTCATGGCCAAGAACACCCTGAAGATCAAACTGGTTCGCAGCACCATCGGTGAGAAGCCGAAGACGGTGGGTGCGATCCGCAGCCTCGGATTGCGCAAGATCAATCAAGTCACCGAGCGGCCCGACACGCCGGATGTCCGCGGGCTGGTCGCCGAGGTGGCGCATCTCGTGGAGGTCGAGCGCACATGAAGCTGCATCATCTCAAGCCCGCTGAGGGCTCGACGAAGAACCGCATCCGCGTCGGCCGCGGTGAGGGTGGTAAGCGCGGCAAGACCGCCGGCCGCGGCACCAAGGGCGACAAGGCACGGGGGAGCACCCCGGCCTGGTTCGAGGGTGGGCAAATGCCCATCTACCGCCGCCTTCCCAAGACCAAGGGGTTCGTCAACCGCAACCGGGTGGTCTACGCGGTGGTGAACGTCGACAAGCTCAACGAGTTCCGCAAGGGGTCGACGGTCGGTCCCGAGGAGTTGCGCGCTGCAGGCCTGATCAAGAAGCGTGGCCTGGTGAAGGTGCTCGGCAGCGGGGAACTCACCAAGGATCTCAAGGTCAGGGCCCACGCCTTCAGCGTCGGCGCCGTGGAGAGGATCCAAGCGGCGGGCGGGACGGTCGAGGTCATTGAATGAGTAGGCACCAGGCACCAGGCACCAGGCACCAGACCCTGTTCCTATCTGGCATCTGGTATCTGGCATCTGGCGACCGGTACGACGCGAGAAGCTAGAAGGGCACCGCGATGCTTTCCGTCTACAGAAACATGTTCCGCATCCGGGATCTCCGGAACAAGGTGCTGTTCACCCTGGCGATCTTCGCCGTGTACCGCACCGGCGCCGCGATCCCGGTTCCTGGCGTGGACATCGACGCCGTGCAGCAGTTCGCCGATCAGGCGCAGGCGGCCGGCATCGTCGGTCTGCTCAACCTGTTCTCCGGCGGCGCACTCGAGACGTTTTCGGTGTTCTCGCTGGGGATCATGCCCTACATCACCTCGTCGATCATCATGCAGCTGCTCGCCGTCGTCATCCCTCGCTTGCAGAAGCTGCAGGAGGAAGGCGAGGCGGGTCGCAAGGTGATCACCCAGTGGACCCGGTACGTCACGGTGATCCTCGCCTTGCTGCAGTCGACGGGGCTCACGTACCTCTTCCACCGGGGCACCCTCACCGGTGGCATCGACCTGATCCCGAGCTACACCCCGGGCCGAGTGCTGATCATCGTGATCACCCTTACCGCGGGCACAGCCTTCATCATGTGGCTCGGTGAGCTGATCAGTCAACGCGGCATCGGCAACGGCATGTCGCTCATCATCTTCGTGAGCATCGTCAGCCAGTTGCCCGCCCAGTTCGCACTGCTCGCCACCTCCGCGGGCGGCTACGGCAACGCCAAGTTCATCGGCGTGGTGCTGATGTTCTTCGCCCTCATCGCCGGAATCATCTTCGTGGACCAGGGTCAGCGGAGGATTCCGATCCAGTTCTCGAAGCGGATCCGCGGACGCCGCATGCTCGGCGGTCAGAGCACCTACATCCCGCTCAAGGTGAACACCGCCGGCGTCATCCCGGTGATCTTCGCCTCCAGCGTGCTGTACTTCCCGGCCCTGGTGGCCTCGTCCATTCCGGCCGAAGGGTTCTTCGGTCCGGTACGGCGGTTCATCGACCAGAACCTGGTGAGTGGCCAGACCTGGTGGTACGTGATTCTGTTCGGCTTGCTGATCGTGTTCTTCACCTACTTCTACACGG
>CAYYIA010000071.1:0-8252 GCA_964471875.1 uncultured Acidimicrobiia bacterium | reverse complement strand
GCCACTCGGAGCACGCCTTCAAGCGGTTCCGCGAGATGCAGAAGAAGCACCCCACCATCGGCGACGTGCGCGGCCTCGGCCTCATGATCGGCATCGAGTTGGTCAAGCCCGGTGGCAACGAGCCCGATCCCGATGCCTATACGTTCCTGGCGGCACACGCCCGTGAGCACCGGTTGCTGATCCTGGATTGCGGCCCGTACGCCAATGTCATCCGGTTCATCCCACCGCTCTCGGTGAGTCGCGCCGAACTCGACCAGGGCATCGACATCCTGGAGGGCGCCATCGCCGCCTACGAGCAGCAGCGATGAGCACGGCGTTTTGGGAGGATCGGGGCGGACCCCCGGTCATCGCCTTCGGTGGCAATGCGCTGCTCCCGGATTCGGGTGACCCGAAGGCGGCGGAGCGCAATGCCGCCGCCTTCGCCCACGCCGTGGTTCGACTGATGCCTTCGGACACCGGCCTGGTGCTGGTGCACGGCAACGGCCCCCAGGTGGGCAACGCCCTGCTCCGCAGCGAAGCCGGTGCGGCTGAAGTGCACCCCTCCCCGCTCGACGTGCTGGTTGCCGACACCCAAGGGAGCATCGGCTACCTGCTGGGCCGGTCACTGAGCAATGCCCTCGCCAGTGAGGGACGGGCATTGGAGGTGGCCACCGTCGTGACCCAGGTGGTGGTCGACGCCGGGCACCCATCGATGCAGAACCCGACCAAACCGGTGGGACCCTTCTACTGGCCCGATGTCGGGGCCAACCTGGCGCGCGAGCGGGGATGGAAGATGGTCGATGTCCCCGGACGCGGGATGCGACGCGTGGTGCCCTCACCACCACCGGAGGAGATCGTCGAGATCGGTGCGGTGCGTACCCTGGCCGCCTCCGGTCGGATCGTGGTCACCGGCGGTGGCGGCGGCATACCGGTGGCGAGACGCGATGGCGTCCTCGTCGGCGTGGAAGGCGTCATCGACAAGGACCGCACCGGTTCATTGGTGGCACGGGTACTCGATGCCCGCGGCTTTGTGATCTTCACCGAAGTGGGTCACGCCTCCCGCAACTTCGGCAAGCCCGACGAAGCGCCGCTTCTCGATCTCACCATCGACGAGGCACAGGCCCTGCTCGACGCCGGCGAGTTTCCCCCGGGCTCGATGGGGCCGAAGATCGAATCGTGCATCTCCTACGCCAGGGCCACCGGCCGCACCGGAGTGATCACCAGCGTCGACGCCCTGGAAGGCGCGTTGGCAGGAACGGACGGGACAAGGGTGAGGCCGTAGGAGAAAGCGCAATGCGCAATGCGCAATGAGCAATGCTCTGTGCGTTTGCTCATTGCGGGAGTCGGCCGCTAGGCCGACGACCTTGCTCATTGCGGGAGGCCGCCGACAGGCGGCCGACCTTTGCGCATTGCAGGAGCCGGCCGTCAGGCCGGCGACCCAAGCTCCTCCATCGCGGCCACTCCCCCTGGCCCATCTTGCGCCCAGGCGTCGGCGCCGTAGCGGAGGGCGGCTTCGGGGGTGACGGCGCCGCCGCCGAGCAGGATCGGACCGAGGTCGGCAAAGCGCAGTGACCGGATGAGGTCGTGTGCCGGCCGGAGCGCTCGCTCGGTGGTGACGCTCACCGCGATCGCACTCACCGGCGTCGCCTCGTTGGCGACCCGTACGAAATCGGTAAGGGGCAGATCGCACCCCAGTTCGATCACTTCCCAGCCGGCGCCGCGAAGGTGGTCGGCGGCCATACTCACCGCCAGGGAGTGGCGCTCCCCCGGTGGGGTTCCCATCACCACCCGGCCGCGGGCCTGACCCCGATGGATGAAACGCGGCCCGAGCCTCCCGAGAAGCCTCGCCGCCACCACGGACGCGCGGTGTTCATCGGCGACACTGATGGTGCCCTGCGCCCAGCCTTCACCGATGTCGCGCAGCGCCGGAGCGAGCAACCGGACGTAGACGGACGCGGGATCGAGACCGGATCCCATCGCCGCTTCGACCACCCCCCAGGCACCGGCGTGGTCCCCGGCCAGCAGTCGGGCTTCGAGCCGATCGGCCCACGGGGCCGGCCCGGTCGCCGGGCCGGCGAGGAACACCTCGAGGTCGCCGGTACGCACCCGCCACTCCGCGCCGACCTTGGTGGCGGCGAGGCGGCCATGGCGCACGTACTTGTACGCCGTCATGTAGTGGACGCCGAGGCGGTCAGCGCACTCCCGCAGGGACAGAGTCTCGTCCGTGACGGGAGTCCGGGGCATTACGAATGCTGTTTGGCGGCGTATTCGGCGGTGAATTCGCCGCGCATGCGGCGGTACTTCGCCGGGGAATGCGTGAAACAGAACGTCTCGCGGTTGTACCGGCTGAGACGGGTCTCGCATTCCTTCTCGGCACACACGCGCTCATCCCCGTAGGTCTTGGGCCTGCGGCGAGCGCGTCCAGCTGAGGTGGCACGCAACGTGTCCTGCACTCTTTCACTCCCTGAATGGGCTTGTTTAGTGCTAAACGCCCCCCAGCGCGGATTTGTTCCCCGGGGGTGAGGGTGCCGGGTGCCGGCCGGCAGATGCCAGATTCCAGATGCCAGATGCCAGATGGGCCCTGTCGCCCGCTTCTGGTATCTGGCACCTGGTACCTGGGTTTCAGTCCTGCTTCGAGGCCGAGGCCATGTCGGCGATGGCGTGGACCACGTCGGAGTTGGCCAGGGTGGTGACGTCACCCAGCTGGCGCTGCTCCGAGATGTCCTTCAGAAGGCGGCGCATGATCTTGCCGGACCGGGTCTTGGGCAGATCGTCGGTGAAGACGATCGACTTGGGCCGGGCGATCGGGCTGATCTTCTCGGACACGAAGTTGCGCAGCTCCTTGATGAGGTCGGCGTCGCCCTTGATCCCAGCTCGCAGGGTCACAAAGGCGGCGATGGCCTCACCGGTGAGTTCGTCGCTGCGTCCCACCACCGCCGCTTCGGCGACGGCCGGGTGCGCCACGAGGGCGGACTCGATCTCCGTCGTCGACAGGCGGTGCCCGGAGACGTTCATCACGTCGTCGACCCGGCCAAGCAGCCAGAAGTAGCCCTCGTCGTCGCGCTTGCAGCCGTCACCGGCGAAGTACACGCCCGGATACCGCTTCCAGTAGGTCGAGACGTAGCGATCGGGATCTCCGTAGATGGTCCGCAGCATCGCCGGCCACGGCCGGGTGAGCACCAGGTAGCCGCCGCCACCAAAGGGCACCGACTTGCCTTCCTCGTCGAACACGTCCGCGCCGATTCCGGGGAAGGGGAAGGTGGCCGAGCCCGGCTTGGTGGTCACCGCTCCGGGAAGCGGCGTGATCATGATCGAGCCGGTCTCGGTCTGCCACCAGGTGTCGACGATCGGGCAGCGCTCGTGGCCGATGTTGTGGTGGTACCACATCCAGGCTTCCGGGTTGATCGGCTCACCCACGGACCCGAGAAGGCGCAGCGACGACAGGTCGTGCTTGGCCGGATACTCCTCGCCCCACTTCATGAAGGCGCGGATCGCCGTCGGTGCCGTGTAGAAGATCGTCGCCTTGTAGCGCTCGATGATCGACCACAGGCGGTCCTTGTCGGGCATGTCCGGAGCACCCTCGTAGATGATGCCGGTGGTGTGATTGGCCAGCGGCCCGTAGACGATGTACGAGTGCCCGGTGACCCAACCGATGTCGGCGGCGCACCAGAACACGTCGGTGGGCTTGATGTCGAACACCAGCGCATGGCTGGTGGCGACCTGAGTGAGGTAGCCGCCCTGGGTGTGGACGATGCCCTTCGGCTTCGCCGTCGTACCCGAGGTGTAGAGGATGTAGAGCGGATCCTCGGCGTTGAGCTTTGCGGGCTCCCGCACCGGCGAGGCCCCGGCCATCAGGTCGTGGTACCAGTGGTCACGGCCGGGTTGCATCGCCACTTCGTTGGCGCAACGACGCACCACGACGATGTGCTCGATGGTCGGGCACTTGGCGGCGGCGGCGTCGGCGGACGCCTTCTGCGGCACGATGTGGCCGCGACGCCACGAACCGTCCTGGGTCACGATGACCTTGACCGACGAGTCCTGGACGCGATCGGCGAGGGCATCGGCCGAGAAGCCACCGAACACCACGGTGTGCACTGCACCGATGCGGGTGCATGCCAGCATCGCCACGGGGAGCTCGGGAATCATGCCCATGTAGAGGGCGACGCGGTCGCCCTTCACCACGCCCAGGTCGCTGAGCGCATTGGCGAACTTGCTCACCTCGACGTGGAGATCCGCGTAGGTGATGGTGCGGGTGTCGCCGGGCTCACCCTCCCAGTGGTAGGCGACCTTGTCGCCACCGCCCTTTTCGAGATGACGGTCGAGGCAGTTGTAGGAGACGTTGAGTTCGCCGTCGGAGAACCACTTGAAGAACGGAGCCTTCGAGTCGTCGAGCGCCACCGTCGGGGGGGTGAACCAGGTCACCCGCTCCCGTGCCTGCTTTGCCCAAAAGCCCACCCAGTCCTTCTCCGCCTCCGCGTAGATACCCGGCCCCGCGGCAGCGGCGGCGGCAAAGGCGGCAGAAGGGGGAAACACCCGGTCCTCGCGGGACAGGTTTTCGATGGCGTCGCGGCCAGACGTGCTCACGATGAGCCTCCTCAGGTGGTGGTGGCGTGGGAATGGTACGGGAGGAGGTCCCAACCCCCTAGGGGCCAAGGTCGGAGCGCGAGTGGCGTTTGGCAGTCAGAGCCGGGTGCCGGGTACCGGAGTCCGGACGGGCTCCGGCGAGCGATCCGGCACCCGATACCTGGTACCTGGCTACCTCCGATGCCTCGCCCTGATCCGGAAGTCCCGCGACACGCCACCGATCGAGTTGATCGACACTCCGATGGCGGCGAGCACCATGGTCACCTGGAGCCAGTCACCGGCCACGGCGTAGACGGTGCGCCGTGAGGTCTGCAGGTTCACCGTGCCCTGGAGCACGTCCTCGGTGAACAGCTCCGTGTGCCCGGCCACCGAGCCGTCCGCCCGGACGATCGCCGAGCGCCCGGTGACCGCGGCGTGGACCACATCGACACCGAGTGAGGCCGCCGACATCCGCACCATGCCGATCAGCTGGTCGGAGGCCGAGCCCCGCCCGTACGAACCCTCGTTCGTGGCCACGACGATGAGTTGGGCGCCCGCCTGCACCTCGGAACGGATCGTGCGGGCAAACGCAGCCTCGAAGGAGATCACGGATCCGAACAGTCCGCCCCCGGTGGGCACGTTGATCGGGAAGACCACCGGGCCCGTCCCCCGGTTCATGTCGTTGGGAACCGACGCCAACTGCGGCACGAACTCGAACAGGTTGCGGAACGGCACGTACTCGCCGAACGGCACCGGGTGACGCTTGAGGTACTCGCCGATGATCCTGCCGTTCGGACCGAACACGACGTTGTAGTTGTCGAAGGTGCCCGGAGCGCCGGGCCGGGTGCCGCCGGCGAGGAGCACCCCTCCGGCGCGGACCGCCTGCGACGCCATGGCGTTGCGGGTGTCCTCGCTGTAGGTGGGGTTGTACTCGCCCCCGAATGAGTCCTCTCCCCACACGATGAGATCGGCACCTCCGTCGGCCACCCAGGTCGAGGTGAGTGCCATGTGTGACTGGTAGATGCGCAGCTTCTCGTTCTCGCAGTGGATTCGGGGGCAGGGCGAGTTCCCCTGAATGACGGCAGCGCGAATCGCCGGGCCGTCGGCGTCGGGGATGAACATCGCCCCGAACAGGGTCAATATCACGACGACGCCGGCGGCCAACTCGAGGGGACGACGATCGTGCTCGTCGTCGAGAGCGAGCACGATGCCCGCGGCCACCCCGACCACCACGATCCCCCAACCCGATGCGCCGATCCATTGCGCCGATCCCCGCGGCCATGCCAGGGTGCCGATGGGGTAACCCGCCGAGCCCCACGGGAACCCCCCGAGTGGCCAAATGGAGCGAGCCCACTCCCACGCCGCCCATCCCCCCATGGCCATGATCCACCACCGCCACACCGACCAGGTTCGGGCGATGAACATGATGAGCGCGTACCCCGTGGCCCACAGCGCCATCACCACCGTCAGCGGAAACCATGCGACGGCACCAAGCACGAAGATCCACGAGAGCATCGATCCGAAGAACACGAAGCCGAACAGGAATCCGAGCCAGCCTGCCTCACGGGACGACGAGGCGCGACGCAACGCCCAGAGAAACGGAGCAGGCGCCACGAACACCAAGAAGCCCAGGTTCAGGGGCGGAAACGACATCCACATGAGCACGGCGGCGGCAAGCACCGCACCAACCTGGCGCATTGCGGGGCGAGGGTAGTTAGTCGTTACCCCTTACCAGTTGCCGGTCACCCGAAACGCGACATGACGGCCATGGGCAATGGGCAATGGGCAACGCCTGACGCGATTGCTCATTGCCCATTGCTCATTGCGTGCCCGATGCCGGGGCATCGAGCACCCACGCCTACCCTCAGGCGCGTGAACGATCTCGCCCTCGCTCGCGCGGCGGCTGTTGCGGCTGCCGACATCGTTCGCACCTGGCGCGGTCGCATCGCGGGAGCGGACTTCAAGGGCGATGTCGATCCGGTGACCATTGCCGACCGTGAGGCGGAGGCGGCCATCGTGGAGCTCCTTTCGCGGCATCGACCCGATGACGGCATCCTTGCCGAGGAAGGCGGGACCGCCGCCTCGACCTCGGGCCGTCGCTGGGTGATCGATCCCCTCGACGGCACCGTCAACTTCCTCCACGGCATCCCCCAGGTGGCGGTATCGATCGGCCTCGAAGATCCGGACGGAACGGTCGTCGGAGTGGTGCGCGACGTCTTCCGCGATGAGGAGTTCGTGGCATCGCGGGGTGGCGGCTCCACCTGCAACGGCTCGCCGATTCGGGTCTCTGGCTGCACGGAACTGCGGCGCGCCCTCGTCTCCACCGGGTTCGCCTACGACCGCCAGACCCGCGCCGCCGAATACACCCGGCCGGTGACCGCCGTCCTCGAGGTCGCCCAGGGGATCCGCCGCAATGGGTCGGCTGCCATCGACCTGGCCTGGGTGGCGTGCGGTCGCCTCGACGGACACTGGGAGTTCAACCTTTCGCCCTGGGACGTGTCGGCTGGCTTTCTGCTGGTCACCGAAGCGGGAGGAGTCGTCCTGGGCCTCGACGGCCCCGCAGATCACCGCGGCTTCACGGCTGCCACGCCGGCGATCGCCGAGACCCTCCACGGAGTGGTGGCCCGGGCGCGGCGTCAGCCACCCAACGCCCCATCGCGCTGAGCCGGTAGCCTCGGCTCATGACGCCCCGGCTGATCGTCACGGGTTCTGTTCGCGACCACACCGGCGTGCGCGGCAACGCCGTGCTCGTCGACGGAGGGCGAGTCGTCGCGGTAGGGCGTTCGGGCGACCTTCGCATTGCCGGCGTGGACGAGGTGTCCTGGCCGGGCGCGACGCTCGTCCCCGGACTGCGTGATGCCCACCTCCATCCTGTCGGCCTCGCCTCGCTACTCCAGCGCCTCTCGTTGAAGGCGGCGGCAGACCATGCGGCCATTGCCAACCTCTTGCGCGGGGCCGATCGCGACCTCGCCCCGGGGGTGGCTCTCACCGCCCTTCGCCTCGACGACGAGTCGCTCGCCGAAGGCACGCTCCCCGATCGCGACTTCCTCGATCGGGTGGTCGCCGACCGCCCGGTGCTGCTCATCCGCTACTGCGGCCACGTCGCCGTGGCCAACTCGGCCGCACTCGCCCTCGCCGGCATCGACGCCACCACACCGAATCCGCCCGGCGGGTCGATCGACCGCGACGCCTCGGGCCGGCCCACCGGAGTGGTGCGCGAGACCGCGGTCGAGCCGGTGGCTGCGGCGCTGCGGGCACTCAGCCCACGGGTTTCTGCCGCCGACCTCGTCGCCGCTGCCGCCGGCATGGCTTCCGTGGGCCTCACGGGAGTCGGCGCCATGGTCGCTGCCGACTCGGGACAGTGGGGCTGTGATGGCGCCGAACTCGACGTGGTGATCGAGGCGGCCGCCCGGCTCCCCATCACGTTTGGGGTGATGGTGATCGCCGCCACCCCCGCAGAGCTCGAGCATGCCGCGGCTCGCCTCGCCGGGACCGGGGGCCGGGTCCGCTTCACCGGCGTGAAGATGTTCTCCGATGGCAGCCTCGGGGGCCACACCGCGGCGATGCACGAGGGGTTCTCGGATGCCCCACAGGAGCGAGGCACCGATCGCCTCGACCCGGAGTGGTGCCTGCAGATGGCAAGGACCTCCCTTCGGATCGGCGGCCGGGTGGCCATCCACGCCATCGGCGACCGCGCCAATGGGGCGGTG
>CAYYIA010000070.1:0-8374 GCA_964471875.1 uncultured Acidimicrobiia bacterium | reverse complement strand
CGACTCGCCGACAAGGCGCGGGCAGGCAAGATCGAGCCCGATGATCTCGCTGGCTCGACATTCACGATCACGAATCCGGGACCGTTCGGCTCGTTCATGTCGGCACCGATCATCAATGTGCCCAACGTCGCCATCTTGTCGACCGACACCGTGGTGAAGCGGCCCGTGGTCGTCACCGACAAGGACGGGAATGACGCCATCGCCATCCATCACATCGGCTACCTCGGGATGAGTTGGGACCATCGCGCCTTCGACGGTTCCACCGCCGTCATGTTCCTCAACCGGATCAAGCAGAACCTCGAGACCTGGGACTGGGAACAGGAACTGGCGTGACCCTTCTGAGGGTCCGCTGGCTCGGCCGGCTGCCCTACGAGGAGGCCTGGGACCTGCAGCGGGCGCTCCACGAAGGCCGGGTGGAGGGTCGAACCGCAGATGACTATCTGCTGCTCCTCGAGCACCCGCACGTGTTCACGGTGGGCCGATTCTCTCCCGGCGCGAATGTTCTGATATCGACCGAGGTTGCCGCGGATGTCGGCGCTGAGATCCATCGCGTGGATCGGGGTGGCGACGTCACGTACCACGGACCAGGGCAACTCGTCGGGTATCCCATTCGCCACCTGGGGGATCGACCGGCTGTGGCCGACCACGTCTATCGCCTCGAGGAGGTCCTCATTGGCGCCCTCGCCGACCTCGGCGTGCGCGGATGGCGCGAGACGGGATTCCCCGGGGTGTGGACGGAGCGAGGCAAGGTCGCGGCGATCGGGGTGCGGGCGGCCCATCGGGTCACCACACACGGCTTCGCGCTCAATGTCGCTCCCGACCTCGGGTACTTCCGCCACATCGTTCCGTGCGGCATCGCAGATCGCCCCGTGACGAGTCTCGCCGCTTTGCTCGGTCGAGCGATCTCGATCGAGGAGGTGGTCGACCTGCTCGTGCCCCGCTTCGCGGCAGCCTTCGGGTATGAAGCCGTCGAGGATCAGCGTGCCGCGTTCGCCCGAGGAGCGGGGAGGGCGAATGCGCGGTTCGAGATCGACGAGTTGGTCGCCTCCGGAGCCTTCTCGCCGGAGGGACGCAGTTCGCTTCCCGTGACCACCCGGGGACGCCTTCCCGGGGAGCCGGACAAGCCGGAGTGGATGAAGGTGAAGCTCGACCTGGGTCCGGGATACCGCGACCTCAAACGACTGGTCGAAGGGATGCGCCTCAACACGGTGTGCGAGGAGGCATCGTGCCCCAACATCTCCGAGTGCTGGGGGAGCGGCACCGCCACCTTCATGCTCCTCGGCGAGGTCTGCACGCGGGCCTGCGGCTTCTGTGACGTCGCCACCGGACGCCCCGGGGAAGTGGACTGGGATGAGCCGAAGCGGGTGGCGGAGGCCATCACCCAGATGCGATTGGAGCACGCCGTTCTCACCTCTGTGAACCGCGACGATCTCGAAGACGGCGGCTCGGACGTGTTCGCCGAGACCATCCGTCACATCCGCACACGACACCAATGCGAGATCGAGGTACTCATCCCGGACTTCAAGGGGGACCGCGCCGCCCTCCAGACCGTGATGGAGGCGGGACCCGAGGTACTCAACCACAACACCGAGACCGTGATCCGTCTGCAGCGTGAGGTGCGCACCGCCGCGAATTACGGTCGGTCACTTGCCCTGTTGGCGCGGGCGCGGTGGATGCGCCCCGAATCGCGGATCAAGTCCGGGCTCATCGTCGGCATGGGCGAGACCCGAGACGAGGTACTCGGAGCGCTCGCCGATCTGCGGGCAGTCGGGGTGAGCATCGTGACGATCGGCCAGTATCTTCGGCCCACCGCAAGGCATCGTCGGATCGATCGCTACGTGCATCCCGACGAGTTCGCCGAGTACAAGGCATTCGGCGAGTCGCTCGGGATACGACATGTGGAGAGTGGCCCGTTGGTGCGCTCCTCGTATCACGCCAAGGAGGCGGCGAGCGCCGGAGCGTGAGGCGGGTCGAGAAGTGTCAGGGATGGGGGGTAGGTTCCTGGCATGACCACCCTCTTGGGCGGGCCCGTGGCAGGCTCGCTGCTGGAGGAGGACGAGGCTCTCCGGCTCGAGCTGATCGGCGACTCCGAACTCAACGATCGATACGTGGCGCTTCGTCGGCGGCTCACACGACTCGAATCCGAGGCTGCCCGAGTACTCGCGGAGATCGATCGGCGCCGGTCATTCGAGCCCGACCACTTCACCGCGGAGGCGTTTCTCCAGAGTCGGCTGGGTGACTCGGGCCGGGCGGCACGCCGCAACGTCGCCGAGGCTCGGGGTCTCGACGCCTACCCCGCGGTGAGCGACGCATTCGCCGCGGGCGAGATCGACCGCCCCAGGGTGGCGATGCTCCTGGCGTCTTCCCGGGTGTCTCCGGACCACTTCCGGCGGGACCAAGGCATGCTCGTGGAGACCGCGATGAGCCAGTCGATGGCGGCGACCCACCAGGCACTCGAGTATTGGAAGCAGCATGTCGATCGTGAGGCCGCCGACGCCGACCGTGAACACCTTCATCGGAGACGCCACTTCCACGTGTCGCCGGCCCTTGGGGGAATGGTCCGAGTGGACGGCGAACTCGATCCCGTTGGTGGGAAGACCGTGCTCCTGGCACTTCGAGCCCTCACCGACCCAGCCAATCTCGACCCCGGTGATGCTCGGACGCCGGGACAACGACGGGCCGATGCCCTCGTGGAGTTGTGTACCGATCACCTGATGCATGGCGACGTGTCCGAAACGGGTGGGTCGCGGCCCGGGATGATCGTCACGGTCGCCCTGGACGTGCTGCAGGGGAAAGCGGTGCAACCCTGCGAACTGGAGGATGGCACGGTGATCTCGCCTGAGGCGGCGAGACGCATAGCCTGCGACGCCGGTGTGAGCCGGGTGCTCACCAAGGGCGAGTCCGAGATCCTCGACGTGGGGCGTACCACCCGGACCGTCCCGGCGGCCATGCGCCGCGCTCTTGCTTTGCGCGACAAGGGATGTACGTATCCTGGTTGTCCCCGGCCTCACCACTGGTGCGATGCTCATCACGTCGTCCACTGGGCCGACGGCGGAGACACCTCGCTCGCCAATCTGGTGCTCTTGTGCCGACGCCATCATCGGCTGGCCCATGAGGGGGCGCCTCCACGGAGGGAGTAGGGCTCAGTCGAGATCACTACCCTCGCGGTCCATGTTTCCCGACGCCGACTATTCCGGTCGACTCGACCGGGCGCGAGCGCTCCTCATCGAACGTGATGCCGACGTCATGCTGCTCTCGGTTGGCGCCGATCTGCCCTACTTCACCGGGTATGAGGCGACACCCTTGGAGCGGCTCACCATGCTCGTCGTAGCGCGGGACAAGACACCGGTGCTCGTCGTGCCACGGCTGGAGGCTCCCCGCGTTACGCCTCGAGGCGACGCCTTCGTGGTGGAGCCGTGGGATGAACTCGACGACCCTGTCGGTCTCGTCGCACAGCATGCTGGCAGCTCAGATCTGGCGCTTATCGGCGAGCAGACCTGGGCGCTCTTTCTTCTCGAGCTGCAGCGAGCAATGCATCGAACTCGCTTCGCGTCGGCGTCCGTGGTCACCAGGGAGCTGCGGATGCGCAAGGACGCAGATGAGATCGAGATGTTGCGGGCGGCCGGTGCGGCCACCGATCGGGTGGTGGCGAGCCTCGAGAGTGTCGTCTTCTCCGGACGAACGGAGCGAGACCTCGCTGCAGAGGTTCAGAGCCTGACGGTGGCCGAGGGCCATGATGTGTCCTCATTCGCCATTATCGCCTCGGGTCCCAACGCGGCATCGCCTCACCACGAGCCGACTCATCGGGTGATCGAGGAAGGCGACACTGTCGTGGTGGATTTTGGCGGAAGGTGGCACGGGTATTGCTCCGACACGACCCGGACGTTCGTGGTCGGTGACCCTTCAGCGGAGATCACGGCAGCCCATGCGGTGCTCGAGACGGCCCAGGCGGCAGGCCGAGCCGCGGTGCGCGTCGGCGCCACCGGCGAGGAGGTCGACGCCGCAGCCCGCAGAGTCATCGACGCGGCCGGGTACGGCGAGTATTTCATCCACCGCACCGGCCACGGCATCGGGTTGGAGGTGCATGAGCACCCGTACATCGTCAGCGGCAACCATGAGCCGTTGTTGGAGGGAATGACGTTCTCGATCGAGCCGGGGATCTACCTGCCTGGGCGATTCGGCATGCGGATCGAGGACATCGTCGCCTGCTCGTCTGACGGAGTGGACGAGCTCAATCGCTCGTCTCGCGCCTTGCACGTGGTCGGCTGACGAGCCGTTAGCCTCCAGCTCGTGGACCCCGAACAACTTGCCGTCGACACCATCCGCGTTCTTGCCATGGACGGGGTCCAACGAGCCGATAGCGGCCATCCCGGCATGCCGATGGGCATGGCGGACATCGCCGCCGTGCTGTGGGGTCGTCACCTCCGGATCGACCCGGGTGCACCGCAATGGCCGGATCGCGACCGGTTCGTGCTCAGCAATGGCCACGGTTCGATGCTGATGTACGCCCTCCTTCACCTCTGCGGATTCGGGGTGACGATGGACGACCTGCGCTCCTTCCGTCAGCTCGGCTCCATCACTCCGGGCCATCCCGAGCGCGATACGCATATCGGTATCGAGACGACGACGGGGCCATTGGGGCAAGGCTTTGGCACCGCCGTGGGTATGGCGATGGCCGAGGCCCATCTTCGTGCCGTCCTCGGCGACGACCTTGTCGATCATCGCACCTTCGTCTTCGCCGGCGACGGCGACCTCATGGAGGGGATCTCGTCGGAGGCTGCCTCCCTCGCCGGCCGCCTCGGACTGGGGAGGCTGATCTGCCTCTACGACGACAATGAGATCTCGATCGGTGGCAATACCGTGGTCACGTTCACCGAGGACGTCCCCGCTCGCTTCACTGCCATGGGGTGGCACACCCTCGACGTCGACGGGCATGATCGTCGGGCGGTCGATCAGGCGATCACCTCCGCCCTCGGCGACGGGCGTCCGTCACTCATCGCGTGCCACACGAAGATCGCCTACGGCGCCCCAACACTCGAGGGTTCGGCCAAGAGCCATGGAAGTCCGTTGGGGGAGAAGGAGATCAGCGGCTTCAAGGAGCGAATCGGTTGGACGCTTCCTCCGTTCACAGTGCCTGAGGAGGTGTATCGGCACTTCGATGCGGCGATGAACCGGGGGCGCGCCGCGCGGGCCGCATGGGACGAGCGTCGCCGTGGTGTCGATGACGCGACGGCTGCCAGATGGGCGGCCTACTTCGATCCGCAGTTGCCGCGGGTTGGCCCACTCGACTACGCCATCGGGTCGTCGGTCGAGACCCGAAAGGCGTCGGGCAAGGTGATCAACCGCCTTGCCTCCCAACTCCCGGGTCTGGTCGGCGGCTCGGCCGACCTCGAACCCTCGACGAACACGCTCATCGATGGCACACCCGACTTCCAAGACGATCCGGTGGGCCGCAACTTCCGCTTTGGGGTGCGCGAGCACGCCATGGGCGCCGCCGTCAACGGGATGGCGATCCACGGTGGCCTGCGGCCCTTCGGCGCCACGTTTTTCGTGTTCAGCGACTACCTACGTCCGGCGATCCGAATCGCCGCCTTGATGTCGGCGCCGTCCATCTTCGTGCTCACGCACGACTCGGTGTTTCTGGGTGAGGACGGGCCCACCCACCAACCGATCGAACATCTCGCCTCACTCCGCGCTATGCCGAACTTGTGGGTCGTGCGCCCCGCCGATGCCGGAGAGACCGCCGAGGCGTGGGAGATGGCGATCGCTCGCACCGACGGACCGACGGTGCTGGTGCTGACCAGGCAAGCGGTTCCAGTCCTCGACCGCTCCGGTCTGGAAGGCATGGTGCAACGAGGCGGGTATGTGGTGAGACCAGGCAGTGACGCCGTCTTGGTGGCTACCGGATCCGAGGTGGCGACCGCACTCGGCGCGGCCGATCGACTTGGCGCGGCCGGCCTTTCGGTGCGCGTCGTCTCGTTGCCCTGCTGGGAGGCCTTCTTCTCGCAGGACGCCTCGTATCGCGGCGAGGTGCTCGGCACCGACCTACCGAGGGCTTCGCTCGAGGCCGCAACGACCTTCGGATGGGAGCGAGTCGTGGGGAGCGAAGGGTTGAGCATCGGCATCGACCGGTTCGGCGCATCGGCCCCGTACCAGGACCTTGCCACCGAGTTGGGGTTCACCGAGGACCAGGTCGCTGCCCGCCTGCTCGACTGGTTGCGCTCTCGTTGATCCTTCAGTCCCGGGCGGCGTCGATGAATCCCTCCGACTCCAGGTGGAGGATGATCCGCTGTGCCGCCTGTTCCGGTGAGATGTCGGTGGTATCGATCACGACCTCGGCGTCGGTCGGGCTCTCGTAGGGATCGGAGATCCCGGTGAACTCCTTCACGATGCCGGCCCGCGCCTTGGCGTAGAGCCCCTTTCGGTCGCGCTGCTCGCACACCTCGAGCGGCGTGGCGATGTGAATGAGGGCGTACCCGCCCAGAGGCGTGATCAGGTCACGAACCTGTCGGCGCACCGCCGCATAGGGAGCAATCGGGGCGCAGATCGCGATCCCGCCGTTCTTGGTGATCTCGGAGGCGACGTACCCGATGCGGAGAATGTTGAGGTCTCGGTGCTCCTTCGAGAACCCCAACTCGGAGGACAGGTTCTTGCGGACCAGATCGCCGTCGAGCAGCGTCACCGGGCGACCACCCATTTCGAGCAGCTTCACCCGCAACACGTTGGCGATGGTCGACTTCCCCGATCCCGACAGGCCGGTGAAGAACACCGTGAACCCCTGTTTGCTCCTCGGGGGATGGGTCTTGCGCAACTCTTCAGCCACCTGAGGGAACGTGAACCACTCCGGGATCTCGCGGCCATCCTGAAGGCGTTCACGCAGCTCGGTTCCCGAGATCGAAAGCGTTCGGGTGCCCGGCGCAACCTCGTCGTCGGGGGCATAGGTGTCCTGGTCGGGCAGATACACCATGTTCTTGAAGTCGACCATGACCACACCAACCTCGGCCTCGTGGGCTGCGAGCAGCGCTTGGGCGTCGTAGGGGCCATAGAAGGGTGTACCCGCTGAGTCGGATCCCGGGCCGGCGTGATCGCGCCCGACGATGAAATGGGTGCAGCCGTGGTTCTTGCGGATGATGGCGTGCCACACAGCCTCGCGGGGCCCGGCCATCCGCATTGCCAGCGGGAGCAGTGCCAACTCCGCGGTATTGGCGGGGTATCGCGGCATGATCGCCTGATAGGCACGCACCCGGGTGTAGTGGTCGACATCGCCGGGCTTGGTCATCCCCACCACCGGGTGGATGAGCAAGTTGGCTTCGACCTCCCTGGCCGCGCGCACGGTGAGTTCGAGGTGGGCCCGGTGGATGGGATTGCGCGTCTGGAAGGCGACGATGCGGCGCCAGCCCCGGTGACGGAAGCGCTCCCTGACCTCGGCGGGTGTCATCCGCAACGTGGCGAAGTCGTAGTGGTGAGGTGCGATCAGTGCTTCGACGATCCCGCCCACGTACCACGGCGCGGTGCGATCGAGGAGGGCGGCGACGCCAGGGTGGTCACGGTTGGTCGTTCCGAAGACGAGTTGGGCTTCGCGCTCCCGATCCGGCTCCCACACATCGGAGACATGGAGGACCGCAACCATCACCCCCTCGTCGTCCCGCAGGGCGAGGGTGCTACCGGGCTCGAGTCGGGTGGCGAGGTCGGGGGTGATGTCGAGCATCACCGGGATCGGCCACAGGGTGCCATCGGCGAGGCGCATTTCGGTGACGACGCGGTCGTAGTCGGCCTGGCCGAGGAAGCCTCGCAGCGGAGAGAAGCCTCCGTTGATGAGCATCTCCAGGTCGCACATTTGGCGCGGAGTGAGGTCGTGCGAGGGCCAGTCGCGCGATCGTGCTTTGAGTTCGGCAGCGCGGGCCGGTTCGACGATGAGGTCGACGAGAGCGCCTCCGTGGGGTGCGATCAGGCTGTCGGGCATCGTGTCTCCTCGGGCGCGTCGGGTTGCCGGAACTGCGGGGGATCGCCGGGAGTGTAGGACGGACCATGTGTGCGGCCCCGTCGGTCGTACACTCGCCGGCCGTGGAACCTTCTGCGGTGCTCGCCGCCTGGGCCGCCGGCGTCGCCGCCGGAACGGCTCTTGTGACCCGTTGGGCGATCGTGGGTCCTGGGTTCACGTGGCTTGGCATGGGCGTCGTCGTGCTGCTCGGCGCGCCTGCAGCACTCGCTGGCGGTGGACCGGCGGCATGGGTTGGCTGCGGTGTCGCCGTAGTCGGGGGCGCCGCGGCACGCCGAAGAGGAGTCGCTGCTTCCCTTGGCCTGGCGGCGGCGCTGGCGATCGTCGTCGGCGGCTGTGGCGAGGGGAACCCGGTGCTCGTGATCGCCGCGATGG
>CAYYIA010000069.1:0-8530 GCA_964471875.1 uncultured Acidimicrobiia bacterium | reverse complement strand
GGGGTGCTGGTGGCCGCCGTCGCCGCCGAGGCGCTCGGCCTCCCGCACAACACTCCGTCGGCGGTGGCCGCCACCCGCGACAAGGCGGAGATGCGCCGCCTCCTCGAAGCCGCCGGGGTACCGGGTGCTCGCCATGTGGTGGTCGGCTCGGTGGCGGAGGCGTTTACTGCCGCCGGCGAACTCGGATACCCCGTCGTCGTGAAGCCGCGCACGCTCTCGGCGAGTCGGGGCGTGATTCGGGCGGATGATCCCGATGCGGTGAGGCTCGCCTTCGACCGGGTCGCCGCCATCGTCGCCGAGGCGGGGGAGTCGCTGCCGCTGCTCGTCGAGGAGTACCTGCCCGGTGACGAGGTGGCGGTGGAGGGGATCGCCACGGCAGGCGGTGTCGAGATCCTGGCGGTGTTCGACAAGCCCGATCCGTTGGTCGGCCCCTTCTTCGAAGAGACCATCTATGTCACCCCGTCTCGTCACACCCCGGCGGTGCTCGCCGAAGTGGAGCGGATCGTCGCCGCCGGTGTCGCCGCCATCGGCCTGGCCCACGGGTCGGTGCACGCTGAGGTGCGGATCACTCCGGAAGGGGTGCGTCTCCTCGAGGTGGCGGCACGCTCCATCGGCGGTCTGTGCTCGCGCTCCCTGCGCTTCGGGATGCTCGAACAGAGCCTCGAGGTGGTGCTGCTGCGCGCCGCGCTGGGCATGAATCGGCGCGGCATGACCCGCGAAGAGAAGGCCAGCGGGGCGATGATGCTGCCCATTCCGCGCGAGGGCATCCTGCGCGAGGTGCGCGGCCAGCCCGCCATCGACGAGGTGCCCGGGATCACCGGCCTGCAGATCACCGTGGCTCCGGGCAAACCCATCCGCCCGCTACCCGAAGGCGATCGCTATCTGGGATTCCTCTTCGCCTCGGCCGAGACCCCAGCGGAAGTGGAAGCGGCATTGCGCGAAGCGCATTCGCTGTTGGAGGTGGTGGTGGAGTAGGCGCACTGCGCATTGCGCATCGCGTGCCTACGACGACCAGAAGTCCGAGTGCTCCTTGGCGCTGCGACCGTCGAACGCTTCGAACAGGATCGCCAGACCGAACCCGATCACCACGATCGGCCAGATGGCAAAGTCGCGGTCGATGACGTCGAGGTCGCGCAGCAGCATGAAGGTGCCGATGAGTACGAGGGTCAGTGGCCAGAACCACCCCTTGCGGTTGCCGAGCAGGGTGCCGATGAACAGCCACCCGCCGAGCGCCAGCCAGATGAGGGTCCACACCGAGATGTCGGGCACGACGTCGAACTCGCGCAGCAGGAAGAGGACTCCGATGGTGACCAGGGCGAATCCGAAGAAGATCGGCTTTGGTGGGCGGTAATCGAAGGACGCCTTCATGGTTCCACGATACCCGCGGCGGAAGCGCCGTTGCTCTGGAGGGCACCGGCGAGGACGTCCTTGCGAACCATCCCGCTTGCCCGCCACCGCGGGTTGAGCCGATTCGACACCGGGGTGGCGACAGCCTCTCCCTTGCGGCGGGCCTTCTTCGAAAGCGGCTTGGGGGCCCGGGAGAGGACGATGAAGGTGGGGGTCGAGCGCACCCCAAACGCCTCGGCGGCGCCAGGGACGCGGCGCACGTCCAGTTTCACCACGTGGGCGCGACCGTCGAACTCGGCGGCGAGCTCATCGACGATGCCATCCATCATCCGGCACGGCTGACAGCCCGTCTGCCAGATGTCGACGAGCACCGGTTTGCCGTCGGCGAGATACCCGTGGAGCTCATCGAGGCGGGTGAGTTGTTCGGCCCGGGCGCGGCGGCGTTTCACAGGGGTTCCAACCCGACGGGTTGTCGCGGTGTTCCCACCTCAGAGCCTCTCAGAAGGTCCGCCACCGCTCGGGCCTGACCTTGATCGCCACCGGGTAGCCCTCGGCGAACTGCTCCGGGGTGTAGCCGAGGTCGGCGATCCGTGCGGCGTACTTGCGCTGGTACTCGGCGTGATCGGTGCTGGCGGGACCATCGGCCACCCGGGCCGTGCCCTCGACGGTGAGGACGTCACTGCCCTCATCGGAATCCAAGTTGAACGACACCCTGGGGTTGGCGGCGATGTTGCGGAGCCGCGGCGTGTCCTGGCGGTTGTAGATGAGGAACTCGCCCTGGTCGAGCACGAACCACACCGGAGACGCCTGCGGCTGCCCGTCGGCGCGCACGGTGGTCAACCAGGCGACGACGGCATCGGCGACCAGGGCATCGGCATGGCTTCCGAACATGGTGGTCAGCCTATCGCTCGGCGAAAGCCCGGAGGGCGGCGCGCAAACCTTCGGGGGCCCGCACCGGGCGGCCGCCCAGGTTGGTGGCTGCGGAGCGCACCTCGGCCTCCACGAGCACCTCGTCGCCGCGGCGGATCACCTGCGACCAGGTGCTCTCCGAGGCCCCGAGATGCTTCAGCGACGTGTCGATGGTGAGGGTGTCGCCGGCCGTCGCCGGGCTGCGAAACCGGATGTCGATACCCACCACCACCACCTGATACCCGGCGGCGGCGATCACATCCATGCCCCAACCGATCGAATCCAGTGCCGCAATCCTGGCGTGCTCCAGATAGGACAGGTACGTGGCGTGATTGACGTGGTGGTAGGGATCGAGTTCACCCCAACGGACATGGATGGTGGTGGAGAGCACGAAGGAAGGTTAGAAGGCACCAGGCACCAGGCCCCAGCCGGAACCCGCGAACTACATCTCGAGCGTGCAACTCTGCGATTTCGCCATCTCTTGGTACCTAGTGCCTAGTGCCTAGCGCCTAGCGCCTAAGGAGCCACCGGAAAGCCGATCACCTCATCCACGTCGTAGTCGAACGTCGCCGAGCGGGTCAGGGTGCCGAGGGTGGTCCAGGCTCCGCCGGTGCGGTAGCGGCCCACCCAGGCGAACGACACGGTCACCCGGTACGACTCGAGGGTGGGATGGCAGCGCGGACCGGCAGGGTGGGTGAGGCGATAGTCGGGCGGACACGTCTTCAGGGCGTAGGCGTACGCCGCTCCGCTGCCGAACGCCGTCGATGCGGGATACGAGATCACCCCCGAGCCGTCACCCCAGGCGATCGGCACCGAGCCGACATACGCCTCGACTTCGAGCACCCGGCCATCGGGGAGGGTCTCGACATGCCGCAATGTGGTGGGCCGCCAGTCGGTGATGATGCTGTCGAGGTTGGTGATGCCGACGGTGGGACGAATCCGTGGCAGCGGGCCACGCAGCGGGAACGAGCGGAACACATCCCAGGCGCGCGACGAGACGTTCACGATCACCGTTCCCGGCGCCGGGCACTCGGGGTTCTGGAAACGGGTGTAGATGATCAGCGAGTCGTGGGCCGGGTTGTGTCCATCGAGGCCGGGTGGATAGCGCGACCAGTACCAGCAGGTGCCCAAGCCCGGTTCCACCCGGGTGCGCAGGTAGCGGAAGGGGGGAAGCACCACCGAGGTGCTCGTGGTGGTGCCGCTGTAGCGGCAGGTGATGCCGTCGATGCTGTAGGCACACCAATCGGCCGCCGCCCCGGGAGCAGCACCCAGGGTGACCCCGGTCACGACCGCCATCACGATGAGGAGGAGCACCGCCAGCCGTGCGCCCAACGAGCGCACCTTCACGACGCGCACCGTATGCTCTTGCCGCCCCCATCGCAATACCCCTGTGAGCACCATGGCAGATCCCATCATCCGCACCGCCACCGCCGACGACTTCACCGCGTTGGCCGCCCACCTCGACCTGGTGTTCGGCGAGGCGCCGAGTGAGGAGGGCCTTGCCGAGTTCCGGCAGTGGCTCGAGTTCGACCGCACCTACTTGGCCGACGACGGGGGACTGATCGTCGGCTCCGCCGCCACCAACACCTATCGCCAGGTGGTCCCCGGGGGCGGCAGCGTGCCTGTCGGCGGGCTCACCATCGTGGCGGTGCGCCCCACCCATCGTCGATCCGGGCTGTTGCGCAAACTCGTGCGGCGTCACCTCGAAGACGTGCGCGACCGCGGCGAAGTCGCCGGGATCCTCTACGCCTCGGAGTCCTCGATCTACGGGCGCTTCGGCTTCGGTGCGTCGGTGCCGAGTGGGGAGATCACCCTGGGGCGCGCCCACGGCGCCTTCCGCCGCGAAGTGTCATCACCTCGCGGCACCTACCGGCTGCTCGAACTGGAGGCGGCCGGAGCGATCGTGCGCGACGTGTTCGCCGCGGCCACCTTCGGGGTGCCGGGGGCAGTCGTGCCCCGGGAGCAGGACTGGGTGGCACGCCTCACCGATCACCCGGGTCGACGCGAAGGGGCCACCCCGTGGCGCTTCCTGATCTACGACCGCGATGGCGAACCGCGCGGGTATGCCCGGTATCGCCAGAAGGACGGCTGGGGCGATGGCGGACCCGAAGGCAAGGTGATGGTGCGCGAACTCCACGCCCGCGACGGCGAGGCGTACGCCGCGTTGTGGCGCTTCCTGCTCGACATCGACCTGGCCATCACCGTCGAAGCGGGAAGTCGGCCCGTGCCCGACCCACTTCGGTCGCTGCTTGCCGATCCGCGTCGGCTCATGGAGAAGGCTTCCGACGGGGTGTGGGTGCGCCTCGTCGACGTCGCCGCCGCCCTCGCCGCCCGCCGCTATCGCGTCGAGGGCTCGCTGGTCATCGAAGTCCGCGATGAGTTCTTCGAGGCCGGTGGGCGCTATCGCCTCAGCGGCGGGCCCGATGGTGCGGTGTGTGAGCGCACCGATGCCGCCGCCGACGTCTCGTTCGGGGTGGAGCATCTGGGATCGGTGTACCACGGAGCCGGATCGGTGACCCGATTGGCGTGGCTCGGTCTGGTGCAGGGCGACCCGGCGGCGATCCGTCGCGCCGATGACATGTTCTCGTGGCCCATCACCCCCGCCAACACCCTGCACTTCTGACATGGCTCACGAACGCATCCTCGACCAGTTGCGTCGTCCGGTATCGGTCGACGAGTACCAGCGCATCCGCGAGACGTGGAAGCGCCACTCGATCGCCGAGGACGCCCGTGACCTCGCCGGCCTGATGTCGACGCTCACCGACGACTGTGTGTACGAGTTGGCGCAGACCGGGCATCGCTGGGAGGGTCACGCCGGGGCGACGGCCTTCTATCTGGAACTGCTCGGCGCATTCCCCGATGTCGTATTCGATCTCACCGACATCGTGATCGGTCCCCAGGGGGTGTGCGAGATGGCCGAGGTCACCGCCACCCACCTTGGCTCATGGCTCGGCGGAACGCCTACGGGCAAGGCGGTCCGTTGGCGCGTGGTGATCCTGTTCCCCTGGGATCCTCAGGCCGGGCTGTTCACCGGGGAGAAGGTCTGGTCGCACGCCGACGACCTCGAGACCCTCGCCATCCTCGCGGGGGAGACGTGAGACGGAGTTGGGTCGACGCGCTCGTCGATTGGGGGACCGCTCGCCGGGTCCCCTGGTGGGTCCTGGCACCGGTCTTCTGGGCATTCGAGGTCGTCACCGTCGGGGCGGTGCAGTGGATCGATGGCTCCCGCGAGGTCGGCCAATTCTTCGAGCGCACCGTCGACACCTTCTATGGCGTCTTCGCCATCGTGAGCTATGGGGCCTTGCGCGCCACGGCGCGGCGTGCCTTCGATCGGTTCCGCCCCGCCCTCGATGTGCCTGCAGACGAGGCCGTCCACCTCCGGCACCGGTTGGCGACGCTGACGCCGCGCGCCGCCCTGGTGGGGTCCTTTGCCGGAGCGGTGTTCGGGACCCTGGCGCTGATCGCCGACCCGGCGATCCTCGACCTCATCACCACATCCGTGGCGGCCACGATCGTGATCGGCTTCTTCGTGTACACGCTCAATGTGATGCTGGTGGGGATCGCGGTCACCCAACTGGTGAAGCAGTTGTGGCTGGTCGGCAGGCTGCATCGGCAGGCGACCCGGATCGATCTCTTCCGCCCGGAACCGGCCCATGCCTTTTCCCGATTGACCGCACTCGGGGGTGTGATCACCCTCACCAACCTGGTGTACTCGATGCTCACCGACCCCACGACGTTCACCAACCCCGTGTGGATCGGCTTTGGCGGGGGATCCATCGTGCTTGCGATCGTGGCATTCCTTGCCCCGCTGCGGGGCATGCACACCCGACTCCGCGACGAGAAACTGGTGCTCCTCGACGAATCGGCGGTGCGGATCGAGGCGGTGTCCGCGAACCTGCATCGGCTGGTGGACTCAGGCTCCTACGCCGCCGTCGCCGAGGTACGGGGGGTGCTCGACGCCCTCGACGGTGACCGCACTCGCATCCGATCAGCCTCGACGTGGCCGTGGGAGGGGGCGACCCTTCGCGGGTTCGCCACGACGCTGGTGGTCCCGGTGGTGATCTGGTTCGTCACCGCCGTCCTGGGCAAGACACTCGGCTTCTAGACCAGGAAGTAGGCGACCATCCCGAAGGCGATGCAGTACAGGGCGTAGGCCAGCAGGCCGTGGCGGCCGATCATCTTGACGAAGATCGACACCGCGAAGTAGCCGCTGATGCCCGCCACCACGGTGCCGACGAGGAGCTCGGGACCGAAATCGCCACGTTCGAGCACATCGAGAGTCTCGAGCAGGGCCGCTCCCGCGATCGCCGGGATGCCGAGCATGAAGGTGAGTCGGGCAGAGGCCTCCCGGGTCATCCCCTGGGCGAGTCCGGCGGTCATCGTCATGCCCGACCGGCTGATCCCCGGGATCAGCGCGATGGCCTGGGCCATGCCCACCACCACCGCATCGCTCACCGTGCCGTCGTCGACGGTGCGCTCGCCGGGCCGGAGTCGATGGGCGGCGACCAGGATGAGACCGGTGATCACCAGCGACACCGCCACGATCCACGGCTCCGAGAAGATGATCTCGATCGGGTCGCGCAGCGTGAGGCCGATGATGGCCGCGGGGATGGTGCCGATGATGAGCAGCATCCACATCCGGCGGTTGTGTGGCGCCCGCGGGGCACGCACCATCCCGATCAGCTCACGGCGGTAATACCAGAGCAGCGCCACCAGGGTTCCGAGGTGCAGCACCGCGGTGGTGGCGAGATCGGGCTCCTCGAGGTCGAGCAGCGCCGGCACCAGGATGAGATGCGCGCTCGACGACACCGGCAGGAACTCGGTGAGTCCCTGCACCAGCCCCCAGATGATGGCGGTGAACACCGGGGGACAATAGGGGCGGAAGCGCGGTGTGCCGTTACTCGTTGCCCGTTGCCCGAGGCGCAATGCGCAATACGCAATACGCAATACGCCAGGTGTCAGGTCGATCTTGCCTGAGATCTGAGATCTGAGATCTGAGATCCTCTTGCGGGCAACGGGTAACGGGTAACGGGCAACTTCCTCACGGCCTCACCGCGGTCACCAGCAGCCCGCTGGCTTCGGCGGCTGCCACGAGGGGGGCCTGGGAGCCGGGTACTGCCACCAGCGCCGGGCGATGGTCGAGTGAGGTGGCATCGCCCACCTGCGGTTCGATCACGATGCCGGGCAGGGTGAGTGGCGGGTCGATGACGACGAGCAGCACTTCGTCGCCGACCCCGGCGTGCGCGGATACGTCGAGGGCGATCGCCCACCAACCGTCGGGCACCGCCACGGGGCCGGCCAGGGTTGCGGCGCTGATCGGATCACCGGCGGCGATATCGACTGCGGCGATGGCGACGGTGAGTTCCGGGACCACATAGGTCCCCTCGGGTAGGCGCCGCCACGTGACGTCACCGGCAGTGAGCAGGGTGCCGGCGGCGATGGGACGCGCCGCAAACGGGTACGCCTCGGTCGCCGACCCGCGCAGGTCCCAGAACACCGCTCCGACCACGAGCAACGCCGCTGCCGCCCAACGCAAGTACGGCGGAGGCTGCAGCCAATACACCGCGGGAGGGTATGCGGAGCAGACGGGCGCGGGAAGGGGGTTGGCGCCAACCCTCAGACTCCCTCGAACCGCTCCCGCAGGTACCCCGGATACTCGATCCCCGGGCGCAGGTCGGGCGCCGGTTCTGGCGCTCCTGGTGTCATCCGGAAGGGGATCACTCCGGCCCACACCGGGAGTTCGAGGTCTTCGGGTTCGTCGCTGGGCGGGCCGCTGCGAACCTTGGCCGAGGCGGTGTCGATGGGGATGCCGAGCATGAGCGTCCCCTTGAACTCCTTCTCCGAGGGCACACGGGCGTCGCCCCAGCGACCGGGGAGGATCTTCTCGGTGAAGACCCGCATCGCCTCGAGTTTGCGATCGGGGTCGTCGATCACGGTGGCGGTGCCGAACAGCACCACGCTGCGGTAGTTCATCGAATGGTTGAACACCGACCGGGCAAGCACCAGACCGTCGAGGATGGTGACGGCGAGGGCGCAGGGTGCCCCGGACTTGAGGGTGCGGAGCATGCGAGACGCCGGCGATCCGTGGAGCACCACCGTGTCGCCGACCCGGACATGGATGGTGGGGATCACCACCGGACGACCCTCATCGACGAAGCCGACGGTGCAGTACATCGCCTCGTCGAGGATGGCGTCGATCACGGAGCGCTCGTACGACCCGCGTTCGGCGTGTCGCCGAACCTCGAAGAAGTCTTCGATCCGCTCGGTCACAGGA
>CAYYIA010000068.1:0-8604 GCA_964471875.1 uncultured Acidimicrobiia bacterium | reverse complement strand
CCACGATTGCCGCCGCCGCGGGAACGGGATAGAACCCCTCATCCTCCTCGCCACGGAAGTCCGCGGCGGCATCGAACTCCTCGGCGAGGCGATCCACCGGATGTCCGTCACCGGGCGGCACCGCCGCGGCGGGTTCGTCGACGCCGAGCATGGCGGCGGCGATGTCGAGCACCCGCTGGAGGTCGGCCACGTCGAAGGCCCACGCCGCGCCATCCTCGTCGGGCTGGAACTCGACGAGCATGGCCCCATCCTCGAGGTACGCCACGCCAACGGTGCGGCCGTCCTCGATGAGTTCGACGACGGGTCCGTCCCACTCGGGGAGTTCGGCTTCGCGGGCACGCAGATCGGTCACGTCAGGGCAGATCGCGTTTGGGGTGGCCGATGTAGATCTGGCGGGGACGGCCGATCTTGTTCTCCTCGTCCTCCGACATCTCCTTCCACTGCGCCACCCATCCGGGGAGACGCCCGATGGCGAAGAGGACCGTGAACATGCGCACCGGGAATCCCAACGCCTGGAACATGAGTCCCGAGTAGAAGTCGACGTTGGGGTAGAGGCGCCGCGAGACGAAGTAGTCGTCGGCAAGGGCGGTCTCCTCGAGCTTCAGGGCGATCTCAAGGAGCGGGTCGTTGGCGGCGCCCATCCGGTCGATCACGTCATAGGCGAACGCTTTGAGGATCTTGGCCCGTGGGTCGTAGTTGCGGTACACGCGGTGGCCGAATCCGGGGAGGCGGTAGGAGTCATGCGGATCCTTCGCCTTGGCGATCCACTTGGCGGTGTCGCCACCGTCGTAGTGGATCTTGTGCAGTGTCTCGACGACTTCTTGGTTGGCCCCGCCGTGGAGCGGCCCCCAAAGGGCGCTCATGCCTGCGGCCACCGAGGTGAACAGGTTGGCCTGGCTGGATCCGGCGAGCCGAACCGTGGAGGTGGAGCAGTTCTGCTCGTGGTCGGCATGGAGGATGAGCAGCACGTCGAGGGCTCTCGCCACGATGGGATCGATCTCGTAGTCCTCGACCGGGAGCGCAAACATCATGTGCAGGAAGTTGGCCGCGTAGTCGAGATCGTTGCGTGGATAGATGTAGGGCTGGCCGATCGATTTCTTGTAGGCGAGGGCGGCCACGGTCGGCAGCTTGGCGATGAGCCGCAACGCCGATTGCTCGACGGAGTACGGATCCCTGGGGTTGTGGAAGTCCGGGTAGAAGGTGGCCATGGCGTTCGTGGCCGAGGCGAGGATCGCCATGGGATGGGCGCTCCGGGGGAAGGCGTCGAAGAGACGCTTCATCTCCTCGTTGAGCAGGGTGTGGTGGGTGATGGTGGTCGTGTAGGCCTTGAGCTGCTCGGGCGTGGGCATCTCACCGTGAAAGAGGAGATAGGCGACCTCGAGGAAGGTGGACTTGGCGGCGAGCTGCTCGACCGGGTAGCCGCGATAGCGGAGCTCGCCCGCCTCACCATCGACGAATGACACCGCGCTCGAGGTGCCGGCGGTGTTGGCGAAGCCGTAATCCAGGGTGACGTAGCCGGTGTCGGCCCGAAGTCGGGAGATGTCGAAGCCGTGATTGCCCTCGACCCCCTCGACGATCGGGAGCACGACCTCGCGACCGTCGAAGATGAGCCGAGCTGTCCGATCCCCCATGGGCGTCCTCCTCAGTCCTCGCTCTGCAGCGCGGCAATGACCTTCTGTGTCTCGTGAGGAGGGGCCTCCTCGTAGTGATCCATCTCCATCTCGAAGAACCCCCGGCCGCTGGTGAGCGAGCGCAGGTCGATGGCGTACCTCTGCATCTCGGCAAGCGGCACTTCTGCGGTCACGACGCGAGTCCCGCCTTCGGAGTCCATACCGAGCACCCGGCCCCGCTTGGAGTTGAGGTCTCCGATCACGTCGCCCATGAGATCCTCGGGGATGCGGATGACGACCTTCATGATCGGCTCGAGCAAAGCGGCATTGAGCTTGGGAGCGGCTTCCTTCACCGCCATGATCCCTGCCATCCGGAAGGAGAGCTCGTCCGAGTCGACGGCATGGAACTTGCCGTCGTAGACGATCGCTCGTACGTCGACGACGGGGTATCCCGCGAGGATGCCCCGGTCGAGCGCCTCCTGGACACCCTTGTCGACGGCGGGGAGGTACTGCTTGGGTATCGAGCCGCCCTTGATCTCGTTGACGAACTCGTACCCGGTGCCGGAGGGGGCCGGCTCGAACCGGATGTTGGCGACGCCGAACTGGCCCCTTCCCCCGGACTGCTTCTTGTGCTTGCCTTCGACATCGGCCTTGCCCCGGATCGTCTCGCGGTAGGGGATCTTGGGGAGCGCCGTGTCGACCGCGACACCGAAACGGGCGGCGAGTCGGGATACGGTCACCTCGAGGTGGGCGTCGCCGAGTCCCGAGAGCACCGTCTCGTTCGTGACCACGTTCCGGGTCACGCGAAGTGTGGGGTCGTCTTCCACCGCCCTGGCGAGGGCGGTGGACAGCTTCTCCTCGTCGTGCTGGCTGCGGGGGAAGATGGCCAGCGACATCGTCGGATTGGGCAGCGTCAATGGCGCGATCACGACGTCGAGGCCGGGTGACCGCAGTGTGTCGCCCGACAGCGTGGCCTCCAGCTTGGCGACGGCAGCGATATCACCCGCCTCCACGTGGCGAATGTCCTGGTGCTCCTTGCCCCGCATGGTGAAGACGTTGTGCATTCGTCCGTTGACGTGCCGAGTGGGATTCTCCAGTTCCACGTCGATGTCGACGACGCCGCGGAACACGCGGAAGAGCGAGATGCGCCCGACGTACGGGTCGGACATCGTCTTGAACACGAAGGCGACCGCACCCGAGTCGGGCAGCGTCGATCCGGCCACGAGTGGCGGGGCGGGACGCTCATCGGGGCGGGGGCCGAAGTCCACGATGAACTGGGCGAGCCGATCGACGCCGGTGCCTCGGGTGGCTGATCCGCACAGGACGGGAAAGGCGGATCCCTGCACCATGCCACGATGCATCCCCGAGATGAGCTGGTCTCCGGCGGGCTCCACGCCTTCGAGGTACTTCTCGAGCATGGCATCGTCGGTCTCGACCACGGCTTCGACGAGGGCGGTGTGCAGTCCTGCGACCTCGCCGTGCATGGTGTCGGGAAGTTCGGATTCGGTGGCCTTCATCGCACCGGCCGCATAGGTGTACGCCTTGCCTCCGACGAGGTTGGCGACTCCCGAGAGGCTGTGTTCGGCTCCGATCGGCACCAGGATCGGCGCGATCGGTGTGCCGAAGGCGTCCTTGAGCTGCTGCAGGGTGCGACCGAAGGAGGCGCGCTCACGATCCAGCTTGTTCACGAAGACCGCACGGGCAATGCCCTCCTCCTCGGCGAGCTTCCAGAGGTGCTCGGTCTGTACCTCGACACCGTCCACGCCTGAGACCACGAAGAGGGCGAGGTCGGCGACCCGCATCGCGGCGCGCACCTCACCGATGAAGTCGGATACCCCGGGGGTATCGATCACGTTGATGCGGTGGCCATCCCAGTCGAACGGCGCCATCGCCAGGCTCACCGACGAGCGTCGGCTGCGCTCCTCGGGCTCGAAGTCGGTGACGGTGTTGCCGTCTTCGACCTTGCCCATGCGGGTGGTGGCACCGGCCGCAAAGAGCAATGCCTCGGCGAGGGCGGTCTTGCCGCTGCCGCTGTGACCCACGAGGACGACGTTGCGGATCTTCTCGGAGCCCATCCAACCTCCTGGAGTGCGGCGGGATTGTAGTGAGCGGGATGGGGGCGGAACCCGTGTGGTAGGTTCCCCGCACGAGGTTCCCATGCTCGATGTGAGAGCGCGCAAGAAGGTGTCCCGGGTCGTCGACCCCGTGGCGCGGCTGATCGCCCGGACCGGGGCGACTCCGACCATGGTCACCATCACCGGCCTCGCCCTCTCCATCGCCGGTTCCGTGCTCATCGCCAGTGGCCGACTGGCGCTCGGGGCGGGGGTTCTCGGCGTCGGTGCGGCGCTCGACATCCTCGATGGCGTGCTGGCACGAGTGACGGGTACCGAGAGCAGCCGCGGAGCACTCCTCGACTCGTTCACCGATCGGGTCGGGGAGGTGGCGATGTGGACGGGTCTGGCGTTCTACTTGGGCGAGCGTGCCGAGGCCGCCCTCGTGACCCTTTCGATCGTGGCGGTGTGCGGCTCGTTGCTCACGCCCTATCTCCGTGCCAAGGCCGAGGCGTTGGGCATCGAAGGCAAGGGTGGGCTGATGGGTCGCGCAGAGCGCCTGCTCGTGTTCGGACTCGGCGTCGGCCTCGAGGGTGTCGGGCTTCCCACGCTCGAGGCGGCGATCTGGATCCTCGCCGTTGGCGCCTGGATCACGGTGATCCAGCGATTCGTCCGGACGTGGCGCCGGCTCCCGGCGTGAGCGAGGCCTTCGGGTACTACGTCTACCGGGTGCTGGCGGGCATCCTCGGCGTCTTCCCCGAGCCGGTGGTGCGCCGTGTCGGATACCGCATCGGTTGGCTGGCGTCGTTCGTCTCGCCGCGCCGGTTCCCGATGGCGGTGCGACATCAGACGCGGGTGGCGGGGAGCGCAGTGGGTGCTCGCGCTGCGGCGCGGCGCGTGTTCGGGTGGTACGGGCGCTACTGGGCCGAGGTGTTCTGGATGCGGCCGCGGCGGCGGGCCAAGGTGGTGGCGCGCTCGCCGATCGAGAACCTCGATCGCCTGTTGGCGGGGGTGGCGTCCGGTCGCGGGGTGATCGTGGCACTTCCTCACATGGGCAATTGGGAGGCGGCCGGGCTCGTCGCCGCCGCCGAGGGGGCTCCGGTGCTCGCCGTGGCCGAGGAACTCGGCAACGAGCGCGTGGTCCAATGGTTCGTTCACATGCGTGCGATGATGAGCATCGACATCGTGATCGCCCGGAAAGGTTCGCGGGTGACCCGGGACCTCCTGCAGCGACTCGACGAGGGTGGGGTGGTGGCGCTGGTGTGTGACCGCGATCTCTCCGGGCGCGGGGTACCGGTGACATTCTTCGGCGAGTCGACGACGTTTCCTCCCGGGCCCGTGGCTCTCGCCGAGCGAACCGGGGCGATGCTGCTTCCGGTGGGGACGTACTTCGAACGCGGCGCAGGCAACCGCTTCGTGATCCACCCCGAGTTGGAGATCCCCGAAGGTGCCGATACCGACGAGCGCGTGAGGCTTGGCACCCAGCGGCTGGCGACTGCCCTGGAGGCGATCATCAGGGTGCATCCCGAGCAATGGCACCTTATCGTTCCGAACTGGCCATCTGATCGGGCGGCGTCATGAGGATCGCGGTGGTGTGCCCATACGCTTTCGAAGCCCACGGTGGAGTCCAGGACCAGGTGACCCGTCTGGTGCGCTGGCTCGGCGCTGCGGGCCACGACGCCTGGGCCGTCGCGCCTGGTGACGCCGGACCCGCGGGCACACGCTCGGTGGGTCCGTGGCGCTCGGTGCGGGCCAACCGATCCGCAGCACCCATTGCCGTCGATCCCCGGGTGATCCGGCGCGTGGCCGACGCGGTCGCCGGGGCAGATGTGGTCCACGTGCACGAGCCGTTCATGCCGATGGTGTCGCTCGGTGCGATTCTCGCCGACACGCCGCCGATCGTCGGCACGTTTCATGCCGATCCCGGAAGCTTCGCCCGAAATGCCTATCGCATCGCAGAGCCGCTGGTGCGAAGGGTGGCGGCGCGTATCGCGGTGGCGACCGCAGTGAGCGAGGTGGCGGCATCGGCGGTGCCGGCCGTGCGCGGGATCCGCATCATCCCGAACGGCATCGACCTCGGCGACTACGCGGAGGCGCACTCCCCAGTTCCGGGGAGAGTGGTCTTCATCGGGCGTGACGATCCGCGCAAGGGCCTCGACGTGTTGCTCCAGGCCTGGCCGCGCATCCTGCGCGACGTGCCCGGCGCGTCGCTGCGCATCATCGGGGCGGACCGTCCCTCGGGCCCGGCGGGAGTCACCTTCCTCGGCCGGGTGGACGAGGCGACCAAACGGGTGGAGCTGGGCAAGGCCTCGGTGGTGGCGGCGCCGAACATCGGCGGAGAGAGCTTCGGCATCGTCGTGCTCGAGGCGATGGCGGCGGGCAAGCCCATCGTGGCGGCCGATCTCCTCGCGTTCCGCGGAGTGGCCGGCGACACCGTGCGGTGGGTTCCCATCGGCGATCCTGTCGAACTGGGGCGGGGCGTTGCCGGGCTCCTTGGTGACTCCGGCGCACGAGCCCGCCTCGGTGCGGCTGCCCGCGAGCGCGCCGGGATGTTCGCGGGTGAGACCGTGGCCCGGGCCTATCTCATCGCCTACCACGACGCCATCTCAGGGCGGGTGTGAATCCCGGGGCAGGGGTAGGATTGCCTTCAGCCAAGTCGAGGAGTCGTCGTGGAGCAGGGCACCGTCCGCGTCAAGCGGGGTCTCGCCGAAATGCTCAAGGGCGGCGTCATCATGGACGTCACCACCGCCGACCAGGCGCGCATCGCCGAGGAGGCCGGCGCAGTGGCGGTGATGGCCCTCGAGCGCGTGCCCGCCGACATCCGCAGGGATGGGGGAGTCGCTCGCATGGCGGACCCGGCGCGCGTCGATGAGATCGTGGCGGCAGTATCGATCCCGGTCATGGCCAAGGCTCGCATCGGGCACTTCGTCGAGGCGCAAATCCTCCAATCGCTCGGGGTCGACTACATCGACGAGAGCGAGGTCCTCACTCCGGCCGATGAGGCCCACCACATCGACAAGTGGCAGTTCACCGTTCCGTTCGTCTGTGGCGCGCGCGACCTCGGCGAAGCCCTCCGTCGCATCGGCGAGGGTGCGGCCATGATTCGCACCAAGGGCGAGGCCGGCACAGGCGACGTGGTCGAGGCCGTCAGGCACATGCGCGCCATGACCGAGGGGATTCGACGGCTGCAGACGCTGGGACACGAGCAGCTCATGGCGGCGGCTCGCGATCTCGGTGCCCCGTACGACCTCGTCGAAGAGGTCGCGCGAACCGGCACGCTTCCCGTGGTGAACTTCGCGGCAGGCGGGCTGGCGACTCCCGCAGATGCCGCCCTGATGATGCAGTTGGGTTGCGATGGCGTGTTCGTCGGGTCCGGGATCTTCAAGAGCGCGGATCCAGCACCGCGGGCCCGGGCCATCGTGGAGGCCACCACCTACTTCAACGACCCACAGATCCTCGCCAAGGTGTCGCGGGGACTCGGCGAGCCGATGGTGGGCATCGGCATGGACCGCCTCGCCGACGAGGACCGGCTGGCAAAACGGGGCTGGTGAGCGGTGCGGTTCGGGGTGTTGGCGCTTCAGGGTGACGTTCGCGAGCATGCCGCCGCGGCCGCTGCTGCCGGGGCCGACCCGGTGCTCGTTCGCTTGCCCGGTGACCTCGATGCGCTCGACGCCCTGGCGATTCCCGGTGGCGAAAGCACAACCATCGGCAAACTCGCCGACCGTTACGGCCTGGTCGAGCCGCTGCGGACGGCCATTGCGGCGGGGCTGCCCACCCTGGGCACGTGTGCCGGGATGATCTTCCTGGCCGCCGGCACCACGGAGGCACGGCCCCAGGTGCAACTCGGAGTGCTCGACGTCGTGGTTCGAAGAAACGCCTTTGGTTCGCAGGTGGCGTCGTTCGAGGCGGACATCGACGTCGTGGGCATCGCGGACCCGGTGCGGGCGGTGTTCATCCGGGCGCCGTGGATCGAGAAGATGGGTGCGGGCGTCGAGGTGCTGGCCGAGGTGGGCGGCCACCCCGTGATGGTGCGGGAGGGCAATATCGTGGCCACCTCCTTCCATCCGGAGCTCACCGGCGATCCGCGGGTCCATACACTGCTGCTCCACATGCGCGGGAGGGTGTGATGTCGGGACATTCGAAGTGGTCCACGATCAAGCACAAGAAGGGCGCCAAGGACATCCAGCGCGCCAAGGTGTTCGCAAAGCTCGCCCGCGGGATCGAGGTGGCGGCTCGTGATGGTGGCGGCGACATCGCGACGAACGCCGCGCTCGCCCAGGCGGTGGCCAAGGCCAAGGCCGGGGAGATGCCCAACGACAACATCGAACGGGCGATCAAGCGCGGCACCGGCGAGTCCGGGGGCGGCCACTACGACGAGATCTGGTACGAGGGCTACGCCCCGGGAGGGGTCGCGGTCTATGTGCAGGCGCTCACCGACAATCGCAATCGGGCCGCCTCCGACGTCCGCTCGACCTTCTCCCGAAATGGCGGCAACCTCGGGGAGCCGGGGTCGGTGGCCTATCTGTTCGTGCAACGGGGCTACCTGCTCGCCACGGGAGCCGAGGACGAAGTCATGCTTGTGGCACTCGATGCGGGAGCCGAGGACGTACGTCCCGGGCAGACCCAGCACGAGGTGATCACGGCTCCCGGCGATCTGGCCAAGGTGGTGGGTGCGCTCACCGGCGCGGGCATCACGGTGGAGGATGCCGAGGTCACCCGCCTTCCGGTGACCTCGGTGCCCCTCGACGAGTCGACGGCGCGCTCGGTACTGCGCCTGATCGATGCCCTCGAGGATCTCGACGACGTGCAGACGGTGTACGCGAACTTCGACATCAGCGACGAAGTGATGGCGGCCGTCGCCGGCTGAGTGACCGCCTCGGCGATTGGCCATTGGCAATTGGCCAGAGTACGTCGCGGAGGCCTAGGCGGCCTCGTCATCAGTC
>CAYYIA010000067.1:0-8611 GCA_964471875.1 uncultured Acidimicrobiia bacterium | reverse complement strand
CCTCCATCGAGCGGTAGTGGGTGATGTGGGTGCGCTCCAGGTCGAGCTCAGCGGTGAGCACCTCGTCCTGGGACTTCGTAGCCAGATACTCGCCCGCCGCCATCGAGACCGCTCCGGCGATGGCACCGGCGACCCCGGTGAGCAACACCTGATCGGCATCGAGGCCGCCGCCCACCACCCCGGCAGCGAGGAGCAGCATCGACACCAGACCGTCATTGATCCCCAGAATGATGTCGCGCCAGTACTGGCGAGTCATGCCGATGTGTTCGACGTAGGGAACTGCGGGGGATTGCTCGGTCGTCACGGCGCCATTGTCCCACGACGTGAGACACCAGAGATCAACTCGGTTGGAGGCGAAAGACCCGGATGTTGCGTCCAGATCGGGCTCGGTAGGTGTCGAATGCAGGCCACACCGCGAGCAAGATCGGCCACACCGCCTTCACCTCGGCTTCGGAGAGCCGCTCGGCTCGCACCGCCAACGTCCTCCGCCCGAGTGCGACGGTCGCACCACACCCCTCCAGGAGCCGGGTGGACCACTTCGGGTGCTCACGGCGCCCCCAATTGGTGGCTGCCACGAGGAATGCCCCCTCATGCCGGGCGTAGAGCAGCGGCACCGGTCTGGCGGCGGTGCCACATCGAAGCAGGATGGTCGGGAAGGCGAGCGACGCCACCATCCACCGACCCCGACTGATGCGATGGACCGCGCGATCGAGTCGTGGCAATACCCTCGACCCGGTGGCGGCGAACCACCGTTGGTGTCCCAGGCGTCTCACCATGGCAGCGAGTCGACGCATCGGGAGAGGCTAGGTCGGGCCCCCGGCTCACCCAACTCTTAGCCCATCTTCACCATCCTCTGAGTACGCGCCGGTACCCTCCCGGTATGGCTCTGGTACTGGTGGTCGAAGACGATGCCGCGGTGCGGCGGTCGGTGGAGCGCGCCCTCTCCTACGAGGGATACCAGGTGATCACCGCCGACGACGGCATGGCAGGGCTGCTTGCCGTCGCCGACAAGGCGCCCGACCTCGTCGTGCTCGACGTCATGATGCCCGTGCTCGATGGATTGGCCATGTGCCGACGGCTGCGTGACGCCGGCGACCGCACCCCCATTCTCATGCTCACCGCACGCCACGAGCTCGACGATCGAGTGGCGGGTCTCGACGCGGGGGCCGACGACTACCTGGTGAAACCCTTTGCCCTTGAGGAGCTGCTCGCCCGGGTTCGTGCGCTCCTGCGCCGTTCCCTGCCTTCAGACGACGCACAGAGCCTCCGCGTCGGCGATCTGGTGCTGGACCCGGCGGCGCGCACCGTGCGGCGCGCCGGCCGCCCGATCGATCTCACCAAGACCGAGTTCGATCTTCTCGAGTTGCTCATGCTGAATGCGCGCATCGTGCTCACCCGGGACACGATCTACGAACGGATCTGGGGCATCGATTTCGAGACCTCGTCGAACTCGCTCGATGTGTACGTGGGATACCTGCGGCGCAAGATCGAAACAGAGGGCGAGACGCGTCTCATCCACACCGTCCGCGGCGTGGGATACGTGGTCCGCGAGTCGTGACCCTGCGAGCACGCCTTGCGGTGTTCGTCGCAATGGCGGTGGGCCTAGCCGTCGCCATCGTGTCCGTGGCGGCCTATCGCTCGACGAGCGATGAGACCATGGCCGAGATCGATCGGTTCCTGCGGGCCCGGGCCCCCTTGGCGGCGCTCGCCGAGCAACCTCCGATCACCCACCAACCCGGCAGCGGGCAGGGCAGCGGGGGTGGCGGGGGCGGACTGGGACGGCGCGACCAGGTGGGCGTCGTGGGCGAGGATGTGGCGGCACAACTCCTGTTCACCGACGGGAGCATCTCCGTGCTCGGATCGGGAGATCTCGTCCTCCCGGTCTCGCTCGAGGATCTCGCCGTGGTCTCGGGCGCTTCGCCCGAGTTGGTGCGCACCGTCACCATCGATGGCACCGACTACCGGATGCTCACCCGGCGGCTGCCGCCGATCGCCGGGTTGCAGGTGGCGAGGGACCTCACCGAGACACAAAGCATCCTGGAAGCCCTGCGAAACCGTCTGCTCCTGCTCGGAGTGGCGGGAGCCCTGCTCGCGGGCGTCGCCGGCTGGTTCCTCGCCGGACGAGCGGTGCGCCCGGTGCGCGACCTCACCGCAGCGGCAGAGGCCGTCTCCGTGACCGGGGGACTCGATGCGCCGATCCCGGTGAAACGCTCCGACGAGATCGGGCGGTTGGCCGGTGCCTTCAACGAGATGCTGGCGCGACTGGAGGCGTCACGACTCGCCCAGCAGCGCCTGGTCACCGATGCCAGCCACGAGTTGCGCACTCCATTGACGAGCCTGCGCACCAACATCGAACTGCTCGCCCGCGGCACGGTTCCGGACTCGGAGCGAGACGCCATGCTCGCCGACCTCACTGCCGAAGTGGTCGAGCTGGGATCGCTGGTCACCGAGCTCGTGGACCTGGCGACCGTGGGGCGCGACGAGGAGGCGGTCGTGGAGGTCGACCTCGCCATCATCGCTGCCGACGCCGTCGCCAGGGCCACCCGGCGCGCCACGCAGACCATCGAGGTGGAGTCCACGCCGGTGCCGGCACAGGTGCGGCCCGCCTCGGTCGCCCGGGCGATCTCCAATCTCTTGGACAACGCCATCAAGTGGAGTCCGCCCGACGGAGTCATCACCCTGCACCTCGACACACAGAGCCTGGCGGTGGCAGATCGCGGGCCCGGCATCGCTGAGGAGGACCTGCCCTTCGTGTTCAGGCGCTTCTATCGGGCCAACGCCGCCCGGTCGCTTCCTGGCTCGGGGCTCGGCTTGGCCATCGTCGCCGCGGTGGCCGAAGACCACGGATGGACCCCGTTTGCCCGCAACCGCGTGGGTGGCGGAGCCGAGGTCGGTTTCGAGTTCACTCGTCAGGGAACTCCTGCGCCGCCCGGGTAGTCATATCGCGGTGCGACGCGCACCATTGGTCTTGCTCATGGCCGCTCTCGTGTGGCCGATCACTCCCGCCCACGGGCAGGAGACCGCGCCGCGACCCGAGATCGCGGTGTCGTGGGCGATGGCGCCGCGGTTCGGACTGGACGAGGATGCCGACGGCCTCACCGACTTCCTCAACACCACGGCGTACGTCCACAACCGGGTGTCGGGGTGTGACCCGTGCCCCGAGCCGCGCTTTGCGGTGCGCCTCGAAGCGGCCGCGCTCGAGGGGGTTCCTGTGGCGACCTACACATGGCGACTCACCGGGTCGGGAATCGGAGGACTCAATGAGTACCACGAACTCGGGTCCACCCTGGATGTGATGCTCCCCGAAGGCCAGTACCTCGCCGACGTGCGGGGCGTGGTTCCCCTGCCATGGGGGAGGGCGGTACTCCGGGGCCGGCAGACCTTCGTGGTGGACGACCTGCTCGTGGTGGCGATCGGCGACTCCTATGCATCCGGAGAGGGCAATCCCGAGGCCCGACGCCTGGGACCGCCGTCGCCGGCGGTGTGGGGTGACGGCGGGGACGCGGCGGCAACGGCGGCCCACGCCGCCGCCCACCGGTCGACGGTGGCGTGGCCGGTGCGCCTCGCCCTGGCTCTCGAGCAAGCGGATCCTCACACATCGGTGACCTTCGTCTCCGTGGCGGCGAGCGGGGCCCGTATCGACCACGGCATCCTCAGCCCGCAGAGCCGGACGATGTCGTCGCAGGTGGACCAGGTCGGAGAACTCGTGGGGGAGCGGCCCATCGACCTCCTCCTCGTCCAGGAGGGTGGCAACTCGATCGGGTTTGCTCGCGTGGTACGGGCGCTCGTCGAGGCGGACCCGCTGTTCGATCCCGTGTGCTACGACCTTCTCGTCGAGCAGGCCTTTGCTGCGGTACGAGACGGCGACTGGAGCCGGGGGACGCGGGTTCGCTTCGCATTGCCGTTCGATCTCTCATGTGTTTCGACCCCCGGTGTAGGCCCTCAACTCCCCGGTCTCGATGGTCTCGGAGCCGCCATCGACCGGCTGGAGGGCGCGCTCGGCCGATTCGCCATCGAGCGCGTCGTGCTGGTCGGCTACCCGGACCCCACGGGAGCCGACAGCGAGGGTCTGCGGTGTCGGGAGATCGTCGGGGATGTGACCCCACCCATCCGGTTCCACGAGATCAGCCGTGATGAGGGACGTCGCGGGGTGAGCGAGGTCGTCGATCCTCTCAACGCCGAACTCGCCAGGGCGGCAGCCGTCCACGGGTGGACCTTCGTCGATGGCGTCGCCGAGGCGTTTGGCCGGGGACACGGGTACTGCGCCCCCTGGCCCGACTATGGCTACCCCGAGGCATACGCCGCTGCCCCCGGTTTCGCCGCCAACCAGCTCGACTTCCCCGACGGGTGGTATCGCAACCCCGGCGCGGAGGTGGCATCGCCCCCGGTCGAGGAGAGCGAGGTCAGTTGGTATCGCACCGCCGCCCAGTCGTCGGTGCTGCAGGGTCCGGCGGCGCCCTTTGCCACCAGCGGAACCCTCCATCCCAACGAGCTGGGCCACGCCGCCATCGCCGAGTTGGTCCTGCGCAGCCTTGGTGACTAGTCCGCAGCGCAGTCGGAGAAATGGCTCGGCTGCGATGCTGACATCCGAGGACTAGCCACGTACAGTGGTCATGCCGCCACTGAACGCGGCGGAGCGATCGATGCAGAGCAACCTGGGCCGTACCGTCTTCATCGCCCTGCTCGCGGCGGGGCTCTTCGGACTGTTCCTGCTGGTGACCCCGAAGCTGACCACGGCGGGCAGTGGGAGTGGCGCCTCCACGATCACCACGACCGCCTCGACGCTTCCCCCGACGACGACCACCACCACACCGGGCGTCATGACGACCACCACGGTCCCCACGGTCTCGACCACGGTGGCCGTCACCACGACGCTCCCGTTGGGCTGGGACCCGGAGTCGCAGACTGCTGAGAACGGCTACGACGGATCCGTGGGCATGACGGCGTCGTTCCGGACTCCACGAGGTTCCATCGTCGAGGCCGGAGACACGGTCGCCTGGCAGATCCACGTCACCAACGAGACCGCGGGCGACCTGTGGGGTGTGTTCGCCTACGTCGAAGGCTTCGGGCCCGCGGCGTGCGACCGCCGCCACATCGGCACCGGTGAATCCACCGACTGCTGGGCGACTGGTCTCGCCTACGTCGGCACCGGTGATGTCGTGGCCTGGGTCAACGCCTGGACCGAGGAGCGCCAGGTCAAGGACATCGCTCTCGTCCCGTTTGTCGTCATTCCCTGACGCCGTCAGCTCGTGAGTTCGTGCCCTGGGCCATCAGGGGCGGGGTAGCCTGACACGGTGACCTCGCTCGACATCATCGAAGTTCGCAAGCGCTTTCCGGCGATCGACGGCAGCACCGCAGCCTTCCTCGATGGTCCTGGCGGCACCCAGGTGCCGTCCTCGGTCATCGCCGCCATGGCCACCGGCCTCGCAGCGTCGATGAGCAACGTCGGCGGGGCGTTCGAACACAGCCGAGCCTCCGCGACCACCGTGACCGAGGCCCGCTCCGCGATCGCCGATCTGTTCGACGGCGACCCCGCCGGGGTGGTCTTCGGCCAGAACATGACGAGCCTGACCTTCGCAGTGTCGCGGGCGCTGTCTCGGCGGTGGGTCCCGGGCGACGAGATCGTGGTCACTCGCCTCGACCACGATGCCAACGTCACTCCATGGCGCCTCGCCGCCGCCGACCGCGGGGTGCGAGTGCGACTCGTCGAGTTCGACCCCGCAGACGGCACGCTCGACCTCGCCTCCCTGCATCGGTCGCTCGGACCGCGCACGCGGCTCGTTGCGGTGACCGCCGCCTCGAATGCCCTCGGCACGGTTCCACCCCTCACCGAGGTGATCGCCGCCGCTCATGGGGTCGGGGCCCTCGTCTATGTGGACGCGGTGCACCACTCGGCTCATCGCATCCTGTCGCTGCGCACCAGCGGGGCCGACTTCATCGCGGCGAGCGCCTACAAGTTCTTCGGCCCGCACATCGGGATGGTCGTCGCCCGCCCCGAGCATCTCGCCGCCTTCGACCCCTACAAGGTGGTGCCGGCGCCCGATCACGGACCAGGTCGATGGGAGACCGGAACCCCGCCCTTCGAGTCACTGGCGGGAGTGACGGCGGCGGTCGACTACCTGGCTTCGCTCGGAACCGGTGTCACCCGACGCCATCGCCTCGAGACGGCGTTTCGCACCATCGGAGAGCACGAAGCGGCCTTGGCCGACCGCTTCCTCGCCGGAGTCACCGAGATGCCGAAGGTGCGCATCTTCGGGCTGGCCGACTCCAACCGTCTCGCCGAGCGGGTGGCGACCTTTGCCATCGAGGTCGAGGGCATGGAGCCTCGCCGCGTGGCCGAGCGCCTCGGCGAACGCGGTGTGTACGTGTGGGACGGGGACTACTACGCGGTGGGGGTGATGGAGCGCCTCGACAAGGCGCCCCACGGCCTCGTCCGGATCGGGTTCGTCCACTACAACACTCCGGATGAAGTCGATCGTGCCCTGGCGGCGCTCGACGCGTTGTGACCCGCGGCTAGTCGGCCCGGGCCGCACGCCACAGCGGCCCCAACACCATCAGCGCGGCCACGGTGCAGATGGCGAGCCCACCCCCGGCAAACAGGGGACGGAGCCCGATCCGGTCACCGAGGAGCCCGCCAAGCGACGCTCCCAAGGGGATTCCCGCCCAGGCGATGGTGCGTGACGCCGCCACGACGCGTCCGAGGTGATCCGGTGGCGTCAGGCGCTGGCGGAGCGTTGCGAAGCCGACCTGGTTGACCGAGACGCCGGTCAGGGCCAGACCCAACGTGGCAACGGCCCACCACCCATCGACCAGGCCGGTTCCGAGTGCTCCCACTCCAAACAGGAAGCACCCTGCGACCACGGAGCGTCCCAATCCGACGGCGCGCACCAGGCGCGGCGCAGCCATCACCCCCGCCGCGCCGATGGCACTGAAGGCCGCAAAGAAGATCCCGAGTCGGGTGTCGTCGGCGATGCCGAGCTCGTCGGCGGCGTAGAGGGTCATCACCGCGGCGAGTGGGGCAAACGCCAGGTTGGTGAGGGTGGCCGCGGCCGTCGCCCAACGCAGCGGGGGAGAGCGCCACAGCGTGACCAGCCCACTGCGCAGTGCCGGCCACACCGGTGCTGGAGTGGTCGGCGGTCGAGGCCGGATCTCGACCAGGAGGAGGAGCGCCACCACCGAGCAGAGGTAGGAAAAGGCGTTGAAGGCGAAGGCACCAGCCACACCGCCCGACCACGCCAGCACGACTCCTCCGACGACGAAGCCGAGGGTCTGCGCCAGATTGCGCCCCACCGAGAGCCTGCTGTTGGCGACGACGAGGAGGTCATCGGTGAGCACCGACGGCATCAGGCTCTCCAGACCACTGTCGAACACGGTTCCCATCGAGCCGACGAGGAACGCCACGGCGAATGCCATCCACACCGCACCGACGTCGAGCGCCACCGCCAGAGCGAGCAGACCGAATCCGAGGGCCCGCACGAGGTCGGCGCCGATGATCGCCCGGCGGATCCTGCTCCGGTCGAGGAGCACCCCGGCCAGGAAGCCGAAGAGGATCACTGCCGCCGTCTCGCATGCCGCCAGGACCCCCAACTGCGCCGCCGAGCCGGTGGCGTCTCGGACGAAGACCGGCAACGCAAAGAAGAACGCCAGGTAGTCGCCGAGGAGCGATACGGACTGGCCCAGGACCAGGGGCCACAGGTTGCGCCGGGGGTCGATCGACGTGCGAGCCACGGCCGGACCTTAGAGGCCGCCTCCCGATCGTCCCGGCATCCGGTTTCGGGCGTGCGCTGAGTACCCTGGTACCACCATGGCATCGCCCACCGAACTCCCCGACCTCGTCGGCGAGTTCATCGACCTCTCCAAGCAGTACCTCCGCGAACAGACCGTCGAACCGGCCCGCCGACTCGGCCGCCTGGCGGGCTTCAGCGCGGCGGCGTCGGTGCTCTTTGTGCTCGCCGCAGGGTTCCTCGGTGTTGCCGGGACCCGGTGGGTGCTCCGGGTGATGCCGGACGGGGCGGTGTGGAGTGGTGTCGGCTACCTCCTTGCCATGCTGGGGCTGCTGACCGTGATGGGAGTCGTGATGTGGAGGGCGAGCCGATGACGGTGCAGCGCGCCGATCTCGAGAACAAGTTGCGTGAGATCCAGCAGGTGCTCGATGACACCGCCGAGGGTGCCAAGAAGCCCGGGGTGATCGCAGCAGTCGGCGTGGTGGCGCTGATCCTCGTGGTCTACCTCTTCGGACGCCGCCGCGGTCGGGCGGGCGAGGCGCGGGTCGAGGTGTATCGGGTTCGGTAGGGGACGGGTACCCGATGCCCGCCGCCCGAGGTATCAGGTATCAGGTATCAGGTATCAGCATCGGAACCACGCGATTCGACCCCTCCGCCTAACCTGGCCCTATGGATGTCTCCCTCCAGAGCGGTGCACGGACGCTGTCGAAGGGCTTGCGCACTGGCAGTCCAGGCCTCGCCGGACTGGGAGCCCTCCTCCTCGCCCTGGTGGTGATCCGTCGCACCGAAGCCCGTTCCGCCCTCGTGCATCGGACCACCGTCCGCCCCGGCGAGTCGCTGCGGGTGACCCTGACGAAACCCGCGACGGCTCCGCGCCGCTCTTCCTG
>CAYYIA010000066.1:0-8628 GCA_964471875.1 uncultured Acidimicrobiia bacterium | reverse complement strand
GCGCGGCTCTGCGCCAGCTCGTGGGCGAGGTCGCCCCGCGTCCGCTCTGGGACTGGCTGGCGGCCGGTCGGGGTGGCGACGAGTCGGTCCAGGCCGTGTGGCCGGGATCGCAGCCGCTCGACGGGTTCGGTGATCCGGTCGCGGTGGGAACCGCCATCGGGGTGACCGCGACCGACTCGGGGCTTCCCGCGGGGGTGCCGCTGGTTCCCGGATGCAACGACGCCTTCATGACCGCCTGGGGCAGTGCCATCGACACCCCGCGCAAGGCGTTCGATCCCGGTGGCACCACCGGTGGGCTCGGGGTGGCAGTGCGCGCTTCGGAGCATCCCGCCGTCGCCGCCTTCGGAATGACCAGTCACGTTCCCGGGGTGGTCATCGTGGGTGGTCCCACCGCGGCGCACGGGGCGATGATGGGCTGGTGGTCGCGGATCACCGGCCGACCGGTGGACGAACTCGTCGCCGCGGCCGTAGCGGTGCCTGCAGGTGCCCACGGGGTGATGGCGCTGCCCTTCTTCGAAGGTGAGCGCGCCCCGCGCTGGAACCCGGCGCTGCGTGCCGAGATCGTCGGACTCCACCTCGAGCACGGTCCCGAAGTCGTCACGAGGGCGCTGCTGGAGTCCGCCGCCTACGGGCTGGCGCACATCGCCCGCAAACTCGCCGATCAGGGGGTCGGGCTCGATCGGGTGGTGTGTTCCGGTGCCACCTCGCGCAGCCGGCTGTGGACCGAGATCAAGGCCGCAGTCCTCGAGGTCCCCTTCGACGTGCCCGAGTGCGAGCAGATGGCCTCGTATGGTGCGGCGCTCACCGCCGGGGCGGGCATCGGCTGGTGGCCGCGCCCGGGCGAGGGCGAGGCGGGATCGTGGCCCCAGCCGGCCATGACGACCATCGCCCCCCAGCACCTCGAGGTGTATCGCACCAACGTGGACCGATTCATCGCGCTCGGTGACGCGGCCGAGGCGCGGCTCAAGTGACAGAACACGACAAGGAGACAGCAGACATGAAGAACATCTCATCGGCGATCGGGGCGGGCAAGATTCGCCGCGCCTCTCGGTTCATCAAGGAGGATGGCCGCGGGTTCCTCGTCGCCATCGACATGCAGACCGGCTCGGGCGAGGGTCCGGCGCTGGATGCGGTCGAGAAGGTCGCCGCCGGCGGTCCCGACGGGATCCTGGCCTCGTGGCAGATCGCCCGTCGGTATCCGGAGGCCTTCCGTCGCTGTGGCCTGGTGCTGCGCATCGATGGCACCACCACGATGCTCGGCAACCGTGCCAAGAGCGACATGTTCGCCCAGATGTACGAGCTGGAGATGGCGGCTCGCCTCGGTGCCGACGCCGTGGTGTGCATGGCGTTCCCCGGCAAGGACGACGAGGAAGTCAGCCTGCGCAAGCTGGTGGCCTTGATCGACGAGGCCGAGGAGATCGGCATGCCGGTCATCGCCGAGTCGATCCCCGGCGGGTGGGGCGGTCCCGTTCCCTGGGACGCCAAGAACATCGCGCTGGCGGCCCGCATCTGTGTCGAGGTCGGCGCCGATGCCATCAAGACCCCTGCGCCGGAGAACCTCGCCGAGATGAAGCTCCTGGTGGACAACTGCGAGGCCCCGATCTTCATCCTCGGTGGCCCCAAGAAGGACAGCGAAGACGAAGTGGTCAAGTACGCCGCCGATGTCGTGGCCGCCGGTGCCAATGGCATCGCCTTCGGACGGAACACCTGGCTGGCCAAGGACCCGACCGACATGACGCGGCGGCTGGCGAAGGCGGTTCACGGAAACTGACGGCCGAGAACCCGGAGGCATCCGGGATGGGAGGCAGCGGATGAGCGTGGAACTCACCCAGGTGTGCAGTTCGGTGATGGAGCGCGTCCCGCACGGGGTCTCCGTGCTCACCCTGGTCGACGACGCCGGGGTGCGCCGGGGGATGACCGTGTCGTCGCTGACGTCGGCGTCGGCCGAGCCGCCGTCCGTCCTGGTCTGCATCCGGACCAAGGCGTCGATGCACCCCTTCCTCGAGTCGGGACGGAAGGTGGGGATCAGCGTGCTCGGGCCCGACCAATCGGTGGTGAGCAACGGCTTCGCCTATGGCATCGAGGACCCGTTTGCGGTCTTCGCCTGGCACGACGAGGGTGGTGTGCCCATCGTCGAGGGAACCATGGGCCATCTCGTGGGCACCATCGACCGGGTGGTGGACAACCACGACACGTCGGTGGTGATCATCGCGGTTGGCGATGGCGCGCTCACCGGGGATGCCGCCCTGGTGCACTGGAACCGGGGCTACTACCGCGGGCTCGTGCCCGCCGGGGGATAGGGCGTATGGCCGCGGGGCACGCCGCCGACGGTCCGGGAAGGGCACGGTGGACGCACCTTGCCCTGCGCGTCGACGATGTGGAGCGGGCCATCGCCTGGTACGAGCGCTACACCCACCTCCGGGTCCTGCAGCGCAGTTCCGACGAGTTCGGGCGCGGTGCCTGGCTGGCCGATCCGCTGGACGACGCGGTTCCGTTCGTCTTGGTGATCTCGGAGTTCCATGCCGGGGTGGATCCGTTTGGTGGGGCACCCGACGCCATCCTCGGTCCCTTTGCTCACATCGGCATCGAACTGCCCACCCGGGAAGCCGTCGACGAGGTGGCGGCGATGGCAGAGCGCGACGGCGTGCTGGCGCTGCGACCCACGCAGATGCCTCCACCCATCGGCTACATCTGCTTCGTGGAGGATCCCGACGGCAACACCGTCGAGTTCTCCTACGACCAGGGCACGTACCGCACCGTGGCTGAGATCTGGGGGCCGAAGTGAGCGCCGGGCGCCCCTTCGAGCCACTGGAGCGGGTGACGATCTCGGAGCGGGTGCGCGACGAGATCCATCAACGCATCCTTGCCGGTGAGTTGGCGCCGGGAGCGCCACTTCCGGCAGAGCGAGTGCTCGCCGAGCGCTTCGGGGTGGCGCGCACCTCGATCCGCGAGGCGATCCAGGGGTTGGTCGCACTCGGGGTGATCGAGCGCCGGGGCAATCGCTCATATGTCGCCGAGCGGGTGGCGGGTTCGGAGCTGCCCGCCTCCGACGGGGGCAAGCGGTCGCTGCGGGCGCTGCTCGAGGCGTGGCGCATCCTCGAGGTGTGCACCTTCGAACTGGCCGCGGGACGGGCGACGGCGCGGGAGCGCAATGAGACCCTGCAGGTGGCCCGGCGCCCGGTTCCCACCAGCCTCGCCGAGTTCCTTCTGAACGACCGCGAGTTCCACGCCGGCATCGCCGCCGCCGGGGGCAATCCCGTGCTCGCGGAGATCCATGGCCGGGTGATCGACTCGCTCCTCGCCACCGAAGATGCCGGTGGCCTGGTGCTCGGGGTCGGTGCGGGCAGGTCGCCACGGGCGGCGATCAACCAGGCCGCTTCCGAACACCTCGCCATCGCCGGGGCATACGTCGCCCGGGACGTCCCGGCGATGCTCGCCGCGGTCGAGGGTCACCTCGGCAACGTCGAGGAGCGCATCCGGCGCCTGAGCCGGCGACTGCTCCCCCCGGAGGAGGGGCAGGCGGGGCGCGCCACGAGGCGCACGGTGGGGTTGTAGCGTGGCCGGAAATACCCACGGCGGGTGGACACGATGGCGGTGGAGGTCTACCTTTACGGACAAGCCCGATTGGTCAGACCATCAGACCGTAGGGAGTGGACCAAGGTGTACCGTTCGACTCGGCGAGGCTCCGGCCGGACCGGTCGAGGCGGTTGGCGGATAGACGGATCATGACGAAACGACACATCCCACTCGGGAGGTTCCTGCCCATGAAACTGACGAAGAACGCGCGCCGCGCTCTGGCGCTCACCGCGGTACTCGCGGTGGTGATGGTGTCCTGCGGCGACGACGACGCAGTCACCACCACGGCGGCGACGACGACCACGACGGCTGCGGTCACCACGACCGTTGCCGAGACCACGACGACCGCGGCACCCGAAACCGAATATGCCGACTTCAACGGCGACGGCCAGGTGCTCATCGGCGTGGCCACCGACGGTCCGCGCGATGACGGTGCCTACTACCAGGCTCTCGTCGACAAGGTGATCGAGATCTCGGCGGAGAACGAGTTCGCCGATCCGATCATCGTGGACCTGATCGATCCGGCCAATGCCGAGACCGAACTGCGCAACATCGCCGAGCAGGGTGTCGACATCCTGATGGTGGGTTCGAGCGCAGTTGGTGAGCCGCTGCCCACCCTGTTGGCCGAGTTCCCGGACATCTTCTGGTACTGCAACTGCGGTTCCGGATACCCGGTCACCGATGGCCTGCTGATCAGCCTCGACCGGGGCGCCGAGCTCTGGATCTCCGGTGGCTACGCCGCCGGCCTGCTGATGCAGGAGGCCGGTGGGACCACGGCGGCCTTCTTGGGCTGCTGTGAGCTGCCGTTCGAGACCGAGTCCTTCGATGCCTTCGTGTATGGCCTGCAACTGGTCGACCCGACCTTCACGGCCACCTACACCGCGACCGGGGCCTTCCCCTTCGACTTCAACAACACGGCTGCAGCCACGGAGGCATTCACCGGCGCCCTCGGCACGGGAATCTCGGTGGTGGTGCCGTTCCTTGGCGGGGCCCACGAGCCGATCGTGCAGCTCGCCAATGACAACGACATCATCGTGATGTCGGCTGGTTCGTCGAGCGCCTGCGAGCGGACGGATCTCGCCTACGACTTCGAAGTGAAGTTCGACGGCGGCGATTACGTCGACCCGATCCTTCGTGACATCATCGCCGGCACGGCCCAGGAGGGCACGGCTCGCGAGTTCCACGTCGGCATCGACGATGTGGTGGGTGCAGAGTTCTGCAACGCCACGCCGGAGCAGGTGGCGGCACTCGATGCCCTCAATGCGCGCATTGGCGCCGGCGATTTCGCCGAGGACATCAATGCCATCGTTGCCAACGCCTACGGGTTCTAACCCACACAGATGAATCGCACGCAGCGGGCACTCGGACACCGGGTGCCCGCTGCTGCGAATCCGACCTGAGGACCAGCCCCATGGCCCAGTCAACCGAACGGCCCGAAGCTCCCGCCGCCCTCGAAGTGCGGGGCATGACGAAGCGCTTCGGCAACCTCGTGGCCTGCGCCGACGTCGATCTCGTCCTGCGCCGCGGCGAGATCCACGGCATCCTGGGCGAGAACGGGGCCGGCAAGTCGACGCTGATGCGGATGCTCATCGGCCTCGCCCTCCCCGACGCCGGCACCATCGCCATCGACGGCGAGCCGTGCCGGATCATCGACCCCCACCATGCCGCCGGGCGAGGCATCGGCATGGTCCACCAGCACTACAGCCTCGTCGATGCCCTCACCGTGTGGGAGAACGTCGCCCTCGGTGAGAAGGGGCATCTCGATCCCGATGCCACCCGCGATCGGATCCGCGCCATCAGCGAGCGCTACGGACTCGATGTCGATCCCGACGCCCGGGTGCGTGATCTCACCGCCGGGGTTCGCCAGCGAGTCGAGATCATCAAATGTCTGCGCCACGAGCCGCGCATCCTGATCTTCGATGAGCCCACGTCGGTCCTCACCCCGGCCGAGTCCGAGCAGCTGTTCTCGGTGCTCAAGGAAGGGGTGCGGCGCGAAGGCTGGGCCGTCGCCCTGGTCAGCCACAAACTCGATGAACTGCTCCACGCCTCCGACCGCATCACCATCATGCGCGACGGCCACGTGGTCAGCCGCGTCATCACCGCCGAGGCCGATGCCCCGTCGCTGGCCCGGGCGATGGTGGGACGCGACGTCAATCTCTTTTCGGCGTCGGCCGCCATCGGGGTGGTCGATGAGGCCGGTCTCGCCGCCGCCACCGCCGCGGCCAAGGTGAGCCTGCCGCCGGTGCTCGAGATCACCGCGGCGTCGGTGCGCGGCGCCGACGGACGGGTGCTTCTCGACGGCCTCACCGTGTCCGTGGCTCCCGGTGAGATCGTCGGTGTCGCCGGAGTCGAGGGCAACGGCCAGGAGCCGCTCAGCAAGGTGATGTCGAGTTTGCTCGCCCTGCAGTCGGGCTCGGTACGGGTTGCCGGCGCCGAGGTGCCCACGGGGCGGGCCGGAGCGATGATGCACGCCGGGGTGGCGGTGATCCCCGCCGACCGCCATGCCTCGGGCTGTGTCATGGAGATGTCGGTGGCGGAGAACCTGGTGCTCACCTCGATCGATCGCTACACCGAGCGCGGGGTGCTCGACCGTGACGAGATCCGCAAGCGCGCCGAGGCCCTGATCGCCGAGTTCAACGTGCACACCCCCGGGCCGGACACTCCCTTCGGTCAGCTATCCGGTGGCAACCAGCAGCGCGCCGTCCTCGCCCGGGCGCTGTCCGTGGGACCCAAGGTGCTGGTGGCGGTCCAGCCCACCCGGGGCCTCGACGTGGGTGCCATCGAATTCATCGGGGAGCGCTTGCAACAGGCCGCCTCCGAGGGCATCGGGGTACTCCTTGTCTCCACCGACCTCGGGGAGATCGCTGCCCTGGCTCATCGCATCGTGGTGATCTACCGCGGCAAGATCATCGGCGAGATGCCCCGCGCTCAGCTCGACATGGAGCGCCTCGGTCTGCTCATCGGCGGCTCGACGGGGGAGGCGGCATGACCGCCACCGACACCCGGCCCTCCGAATCGAAGCAGCCGTTCCTGGACCAGCGGTGGCGCACCCGACGCGAGATGGCCCTGCTCTACGTCGCCAGCATCTTCGGGGCGCTGGCCCTCTCCGCCCTCATGGTGGCCATGACCGGCAACTCGTGGCAGAAGGTCTTTGGAGCGCTGCTCGACGGCGCCTTCCTCGCCCCGGGTCGATGGGGCAACACCCTGACCGTGGCGATGCCGATGCTTCTCGTCGCCCTGGGCACCGTGGTCGCCGTGCGAGCGGGCCTCTTCAACATCGGCCAGGAGGGCCAGTTGCTCATGGGCGCCATGCTCATGGCGGTGGTGGGCACCAAGATGGAGGGGCCGGGGGTCCTGCTCCTCATCGGCGGGTTGCTGATGGGTGCCGTCGCCGGAGGCGCCTTTGCCGGCATCTCCGCCGTGATGCGCTATCGCCGCGGCGTCCCCGAGGTCATCTCCACCCTCCTCATGGTGTTCGTCGCTCTTCAGTTGACCGGTTTCGCCGTCATCACCGAGTGGTTCCTGCGTGACAACGACCCCAACCGGCCGCAGCGCGCCCAGACCAGCGCTGCCCTCCCCGCCGATGCCCATCTCCCCGAGATCCACATCTTCGGCAACAGCTTCTCGCTCGGGGTGATCCTGGCGGTGATCCTCGCCCTGGTGGTGGCCTTCGTCCTGGCCCGCACCATGTCGGGCTTCCGCCTGCGCGTGCTCGGCCACAACCCGATCGTGGCGCAGAAGATCGGCATCGCCGCCACCAGGACCGGCACCCTTGCCCTGTTCGCCTCCGGGGCCTTTGCCGGGCTCGCCGGGGCGATGATGCTGGTCTCGGGGAGCTCGTCCTACCGCTTCGCTCCGGGCTTCTCCACCAACATCGGGTGGCAGGGACTGCTCGTCGCCCTGCTCGCCCGCAGTCGTCCCATCGCCTGCATCCCCATGGCGGTGCTGTTCGCCGCGTTGCGCACCGGGTCGGGCTTCCTGGCTTCCACCGGCGTCGATCGCAAGATCGTCGACGTCACCCAGGCACTCCTCGTGCTGGCGCTGCTCATCCCGCCGGCGGTGTCGTTCATCCGTGAGCGCCGCCGCGCCGTTGCCATCGCTGCCGGGGATCGGACCTGACCATGAGTGACTTCTTCTCCGCCCTCCTGGACATCTTCGGCAGCGAGACCATGTACGGCAGCGCGGTGCGCCTCGGCGGCTTCCTCGCCTTTGCCGCCCTCGGGGAACTCGTGGCGGAAAAGGCGGGCACCATCAACATCTCCGTCGAGGGCTCGCTCCTCGCCGGAGCCTTTGCCGGCACCGTCGGCTACCACCTCACCGAGTCGTCCCTGATCGGTCTCGCCGCCGGCGTGTTCGGCGGGGTGCTCATCGCGCTCATCCAGGCGAACATGAGCCATCGCCTCACCGCCGACCAGTTCGTCGTCGGCCTCACCGCCAATGTGCTCGTCGTCGGCCTTGCCGGATTCTTCAACGCCATCATCGACCCACTGGCGCGTCGCACCATGGTCGTCGAGATCCCCGGCCTCGTCGACATCCCCCTCATCGGCCCGGCCCTCTTCGGCCAGACCTGGCCCACCTATCTGCTCTATCCGCTCATCCCGCTCACGTGGTGGCTGCTCTATCGCACCCGCTGGGGTCTCGAGGTGCGCGCCGTGGGGGAGAACCCGCAGGCCTCCGACGTCTCCGGCATCGACGTCAACAAGCGTCGTCGCCAGGCCATCGTGTACGGCGGCATCCTCGCCGGCCTCGGTGGGGCCTTCCTCGTGCTCGGCCAGGTGGGATCCTTCGATACCGCCGCCGTCGGCGGCCGCGGCTTCATCGCCATCGCCGCGGTGTACTTCGGAGGGTGGACCCTGGGCGGCACCCTGCTCGGGTGTCTCGTCTTCGGCTTCGCCGACGCCTTCCGCCTCACCGTGCCCGTGCTCGGCTACCAGTTCAACGCCCAGATGCTCGCCGCCCTGCCCTACGTGCTCACCATCGTGGTGATGGTGGCGATCACCAAGCAGATGCGGCAACCGAAGGCGCTGGCGCAGCCGTTCATCAGAGGACTTC
>CAYYIA010000065.1:0-8642 GCA_964471875.1 uncultured Acidimicrobiia bacterium | reverse complement strand
AGAACGAGCACATCGCCGTCACCGAGGGCACCCGCCTGGGAATCCCGATCATCGCCATCGTCGACACCAACTGCGATCCCGACAACATCGACTACGTGATCCCCGGCAACGACGATGCCATTCGCTCCGCCGGGCTGATGGCCGACGTGATCGCGGACGCCTGCATCGCCGGTGCCGAGATCGCCGCGGCACGGGGCAAGGACAAGGGGGTCGCCGGCAATGGCTGAGATCACCGCTGCCCAGGTCGCCGCACTGCGCAAGTCGAGCGGCGCCGGGATGATGGATGCCAAGCGGGCGCTCGAGGAGGCAGCCGGGGATCTCGCCCGGGCTGCCGAGATCCTGCGCGAGAAGGGGTTGGCTTCGGCGAAGAAGCGGTCGGAACGCGCCACCGAGCAGGGCACGATCGGCCACTACCTGCACATCCAGGCCGATCGCCCCGTCATCGGCGTGCTCGTCGAGCTGTCGTCGGAGACCGACTTCGTCGCCAAGTCGGAGGGCTTCCAGACTGCGGCGCGCGACATCGCCATGCATGTGGCCGCGGCCCGACCCCGCTGGGTTCGTCGCGACGAAGTGCCCGAGGCGATCCTCGCCAAGGAGCGCGAACTCATCGCCGCGCAGGCCCGCAACGAGGGCAAGCCGGACAAGGTGATCGACAAGATCGTGGACGGCCGGGTCAACTCGTTCTTCGAGGACAACGTGCTCTACGACCAGACCTTCGTGAACCCCGAGAAGTTCGAAGGCACGGTGGGCCAGATGGTCGAGTCGCTCGCCGCCACGATGGGTGAGAACATCTCGGTGCGGCGCTTTGCCCGGGTCGGTGTCGGTGAGGTCGTGGAGTAGTGGGCCGCCGGGTAGCCCTCAAGCTCTCGGGTGAATCCTTCGCCGACGCCGAACTCGGCTACGGCATCGATCCCAAGACCGTTCAACGCATCGCCACCGAGATCGCCGGGGTTCACGGCGAGGGCCATGAGATCGCCATCGTCGTTGGCGGAGGCAATATCTTCCGCGGGCTGTCCACGGCGGCGGCAGGGATGGACCGGGCGAACGCCGACTACATGGGGATGCTCGCCACCATCATCAACGCCCTGGCACTGCGCGACGCACTCGAGCACGCCGGGGTGGAGACCAGGGTGCAGACCGCCATCACCATCGCACAGGTGGCGGAGCCGTACATCCGGTTGCGCGCCATCCGCCATCTCGAGAAGGGTCGCGCCGTGGTGTTTGCCGGGGGCACGGGCAATCCGTTCTTCACGACCGATACCACGGTCGCACTGCGAGCCGCCGAGATCGGCGCCGACGCCGTCCTGAAGGCAACCAGAGTCGATGGCGTGTTCGACGCCGATCCCGAGACCCACCCAGACGCCCAACTGCTCACCGAGCTCACCTACATGCAGGTGCTCGAAAAGGGTCTTCGGGTGATGGACAGCACCGCCATTACGATGTGTATGGACAACAACCTGCCCATCCGGGTGTTCAACATATCCGTTCCGGGCAACATCGCCCGGGCCGTCCGCGGCGAACCGGTGGGTACGCTGGTTCGTTGAGGAGGAGGCCAGAGCGTGATCGATGAACTCCTCGCGGAGGCGACGGCGAAGATGGATCAGGCGGTCCATCACGTCCAGGCCGAGTTCGGCACCGTGCGCACCGGCCGGGCGAATCCCGGGATCCTCCATCGAGTGATGGTGGACTACTACGGAGCACCGACGCCACTCCAGCAGCTGGCGACGATCGCGGTTCCCGAGCCGCAGCTGCTCGTGATCAGCCCCTACGACCGATCGTCGGTCTATGCGATCGAAAAGGCGATCCAGGCGTCGGATCTGGGCCTCAACCCGGCGAGCGACGGCACCGTACTGCGCCTGGTGTTCCCCCCGCTGAATGAAGAGCGCCGGCGCGAACTCATCAAGCTCGTGCGTCACATGGCCGAGGACGGCCGGGTGGCAGTGCGCAACGTGCGCCGCCACAGCAAGGGTGACATGGAGGCGCTCGAAGGCGAGGTGTCCACCGACGAGGTGCGACGCGGAGAGTCGCGTCTGCAGGAATTGACCGACCACCACATCGCCAAGATCGACCAGCTCGTCCAACACAAGGAAGCAGAGCTGCTCGAGGTCTAGAGCGGGCGAGGAGGGCCGTGACGGACGGACGCGACGGCGAATTCGAGGTCCACCCCGGGGATCCCTGGCATCCCGGCTGGACCGACGACGCCGCCGAAACGGCCGAGATCACCCCGCAAGGCCCGGCGCAGCCACCTGAGGACGCCAAGAAGCGTCGACGGTTCGGTCGCAAGCGTCGTGAACGCGAAGAAGCCGCATCCATGTCCGAGGACTGGCCGGAGCCCGACGACGAACCCGAGATCGTCGTCATCGACGATGCTCGATTCCGTCCGGCGGCGATCCCGCCCGACGAACCGATTCCGCAGGTGGTGCGGCCTGCGACCGAGGCACCGATGCCGGCCTGGCTGTCCGACGCGCCACTGCCGGAGCGAGAGACCCCGCTTCCCGTGGAGCTTCCATCCTGGGTGGGCACGACGAGCCTTGGCGCCGAGGGTGTGGCCGTGGACTTCGACGACTCCAGCGCTGGAACCATTTCGACCGACCCGGTGACGGCTCCGCCTGTGGCCACTGCGCCTCCTGCTTCCGCGGCCGCTTCGGCGGCGGCCGTGGTGGCCCCGTCGGCAGGTGGCGACATCGAAGCTGATCTCGCTGCCGCGCTTGCAGCACTCGGCGCCGCGGAAGGCGATGACGTCGAGGTGGCACCGATCGACGATGCCGGGGCTGCGGGCACGTTCGACGAGTTGCGGCGCCTCGAGATCGCTGCGGCCGGGGCGACGACCACGCCCGAGGTCGCTGAGGAGGATGCATTCGACGCGCTGCGGCGCCTCGAGGCGGGTGCCACCACCGGGGTCTATGGGGTGGCGAGCAAGCAGGCGTTCGAGGTGCTTCGGGAGCCCGATGTCACCGGTGAGCAGGATCTCGCCGATTGGGAGGCGTTTGCCGGTCCCGAGGTCGCGGCCGGTGCCGCGCCGGGTCGCCGTCCGGCGGCGCCGCGCCCACCGGTCGAGCCGCCCCGCGTCGAAGCGCCTCCGGTGATCGCGGACCGGGGCCACTTCGACGAGTGGGCCGCTGCCGCAGAGGAACCGCGCGAGAAGAAGGGGATCTGGCCCTTCCGGCGCAAGCGCAGGGACGAGGAAGCCGTCGCGGAGATGCCGGCCGAGTGGGAGGACGACGGCACGCAGGTTCCCGGGACGTGGTTTGCCGAGGTCGATGAAGACGCGGTCGTTCCCCCTGTCGCCGCCCTCCCCGAAGACGAGTGGCCAGCGACCGACCAGGTCATGCGAGATGCCGAACGAACGGTCGAGATCCCCCGGCCCCTCGCTCCTCGGCCGGTGACGGACGAGCTACAGGCGCGTCGTCAGGCCGCGCCGCGGTCGGTGGAGCGTGCGGAACCGCCTACGGTCGATCCCCCGGTGCTCCGGCCTGTGGCCCCGCCGCCGCAACCGGTGCTCCCGGAGGTGACTGAGGACGACGAGGACCTCCAAACCGGCGGGCCCTGGAAGCTCGACTTCGATGACGGCACCGCCGAGCCCGGTTCCGACAGGTCGGAATACGACCCCGTGCCTCCTGCTGCGGTGCGGGGTGATCGCGATGCATGGGACGACCGGGATGCGGACGCCACCGTGGAGATGACAGACCCTGGTCTGCGGTTCACCGAGGACATCTACGGCGGGTCGGTGACCATCGAACATCGCGGGCTCGCCGAGGAGATCTTCCGGCTTGGTGAAGAGGACACCGAGTGGCAGGCGATGTCGGCGGCAATGCCCGGCGTGGAGTCCGGGGTGGTCGGCTTCGAAGACGTCGCCGATCTCAGCACCGGTGAGGAGTATCGGGAAGGTCCTCGTTCCGACTTCGGAATGCGCGTCGGAACCGGTCTGCTGTTGATGGTGTTCCTCCTCGGCACGATGTTCGTCGGGGGCGGAGCGATGGCCATCTTCATCGGGGCGATGGCCATGCTCGGCATGTGGGAGTTCTACGGAACGCTGCGAAGGCTCGAGTTCCACCCTTTGGGCGTGATCGGGTACCTCGGAGGAATCGGGGTACTGGCTGCCGGGTGGTTCCACGGCCCGATCGCGGTCCCCATCGCGCTCGTCGCCGTAGTGGTGTTGGCGTACTTCATCTATGCGTTTTCCCCGTTGCGCGAGGACGCCCTCGCAAACGGGGGACTGACTGTGCTCGGCGTGGCGTGGGTGGCGGGGACCGTTGCCTTCGCTTTCCCGATTCTGCGGCAGGTGGAGTTCCGGGTCCTTGTCATGGCCGTGGTCGCCGCCACGATCGCCATGGACGTGGGCGCATACGCGTTCGGACGCACCTGGGGCAAACGTGCTCTCGCCCCGGTGGTATCGCCGAACAAGTCGGTCGAGGGTCTCGTGGGCGGGATCCTCATGGCCATGGGCGTCGCAGTGGCCTTTGGGGCCCTCGTCGAACCGTTCGAGATCTCCACCGGGATCGCCCTCGGCCTCGTGGTATCGGTGATGGCTCCGCTGGGAGACCTCGCAGAGTCGATGGTGAAGCGAAGCCTCGGGGTGAAGGACATGGGCACGATCCTCCCCGGCCACGGCGGCGTGCTCGATCGCATCGATGCGTTCCTGTTCGTGCTCCCTGCGGCGTGGGTGCTGTACCAGGTCACCGGACTCCTCGGGTGAGGCCGGTCGCGGTCCTCGGCGTCACCGGTTCCATCGGACGTCAGGCGCTCGAGGTCGCCTCAGACGTCGGTGCCGACGTGGTGGCCGTGGCGGCGCGGCGTGGCTCCGATGCACTCTTCGCGGTGGCTGCCGCCCATCCGGAGGCCCGTGTGGCCATTGCGGCACCGTCCGAGGACGAACGCCTCCGCGCCGCCGGGCTGGGCTCGCGAGTCGCCTTCGGCCCGGACGCCGTTGCCGCCCTGGCCGCGGAGCCGGGAATCACAGTGGTCAACGGCATCGTCGGCGTCGCCGGCCTGCGCTCATCGGCCGCCGCGCTCTCCGCCGGCAATCGACTCGCCCTGGCCAACAAGGAGAGCCTGGTGGCGGGCGGGCCGGTGATCGCGGCGATGGTGGGTATCGGAGGCAGTGAGATCGTCCCGGTCGACAGCGAGCACAGTGCGGTGTTCCAACTGCTCGCAGGGCGCGATCGGAAAGAGGTGCGGCGCCTCGTGCTCACGGCCTCGGGGGGGCCGTTTCGTGGCATGACGCTCGACCAGGTGGCGGCCGCAACGCCCGCGGCAGCGTTGCGACACCCCACCTGGAGCATGGGGCCGCGGATCACCGTCGACTCGGCCACGCTCATGAACAAGGCGCTCGAGGTGATCGAGGCCCACTTCCTCTTCGGGTACCCCTATGACGCCGTCGATGTGGTGGTCCATCCCCAGAGCATCGTGCACGCCATCGTCGAATTCGTCGACGGGGCGATGCTCGCCCATTTCGGCGAGCCCGACATGCGGATACCGCTGCGCTTGGCGCTCACCCACCCCGAGCGTCACGAGCGCAGGTCTCCGTCGTTTCCCCTTGCCGGTACCTCGCTCACGTTCGAAGCCCCCGATGTCGAGGTGTTTCCGGCCCTGCGGTTGGGGTACGAGGCGGGCCGGGCAGGCGGATCTGCGCCGGCCGTGCTCAATGCGGCCGATGAGATCGCGGTGGGCGCATTCCTGGCTGGTCGAATCGGGTTCTCGTCGATTGCGGTGGTGGTGGAACGCACACTCCATGATGTCGCCATCCGGGAGCTTTCATCGGTCGAAGACGTGCTCGCTGTCGACGCCGAGGGGCGGGCCGTTGCCACCGGCCATGTGGGGAACTCGTGCTAGATGGCGTCTCCCATTAGCGTGATGGACCTTCAGAGGAGTGGCCTGTGACCGGCGGATTGATCGTTGTCTTCGGCATCATCGCGATGGTCATGATCCACGAGGCGGGTCACTTCGTGGCAGCCAAGGCGCTGGGCATGAAGGCGACCGAGTTCTTCTTCGGCTTTGGCCCGAAGTTGTGGTCGACTCGCCGCGGGGAGACCGAATACGGGGTCAAGGCGTTTCCTCTCGGTGGCTACGTCCGCATCGTGGGCATGAATCCCTACGAAGAGGTGGCGCCCGAGGACTTCGGCCGCACCTACCGCGAGCAGCCCTTCCGGGCGAAGGCCATCGTGGTGCTGGCCGGCGTCGCCAGCCACTTCGTCGTGGCCTTTCTCCTGTTCTTCGTCGTGGCCAGCGTGCTCGGCGTCCAGGTCTCGACCACCACGGTCGAGAGCGTTCAGGCCGCCCTTGCGGACGGCACCCCCACACCTGCCGCCTCCGCAGGCGTCCAGCCAGGCGACCGCATCCTCTCGATCGACGGTGTCGCCACCGAGGAGTGGGCGGATGTGGTCGCGGTCATCGTCGACGGACCCGGGGACACCGTCGATCTCGTCGTGGAGCGCGATGGCACCGCCATCGAGTTGAACGTGACCCTCGCCGCCATCGAGGGCGAGGATGGCGAGGAGCGTGGGTTCCTCGGAGTGCGATCGGCGACAGTCACCGACCGGGCCGGACCGATCGAGGGCGCTGCCGACGCCGGCGGCGCAGTCGGTGAGGCCACGGTGGCATCAGCGACCGGTCTGTGGAGGATGGTGACCGGTTTCGGGGGCTTGATCGAGGCGATCATCTCGGGCGACGCCGAGCGCATCGATGAGACCCGTCCGGCCAGCCCGATCGGTCTGGTGCGCATCGGCGCCGAGACCGAGAACCTCGGGATCGGCTTCACCCTGGAGTTGCTTGCACTGGTCAACGTCTTCGTCGGGCTCTTCAACGTCGTGCCCATCTACCCGCTCGATGGCGGGCACTTTGCCGTCGCTCTCTACGAGAAGATTCGCGGCCGTCAGGCCGATGTCCGCAAGCTGGCGCCGGTGGCTGCGGTCGTCGTCGCCTTCATGGTCGTGCTCGGGGTGCTGGCGATCTACCTCGACATCACCAACCCCTTCTCACTGCGGTGATTGCCCGCCGCCAGACCCGGGCCGTGCGGGTGGGATCCGTGACGGTTGGGGGTGGTGCCCCGATCTCGGTCCAGTCGATGACGACCACCAAGACCGCCGATGTCGAAGGCACCCTCGCCCAGGTCTACGCGTTGCGCGGAGCGGGAGCGGAGATCGTTCGCATCACCTGCAACGACGCCGACGCCGCCCAGGGCCTCGCCGGAATCGTGCCGCGCTCGCCGGTGCCGATCATCGCCGACATCCACTTTCAGTACCGGCTCGCCCTGGCTGCCCTCGAGGCGGGGGTGCACGGTCTTCGGCTCAACCCGGGGAATATTCGAGATCCTCGCCACATCCGCGAAGTGGCCCGCGCTGCTTCCGAGCGAGGTGTGCCGATCCGGGTAGGAGTGAACGCCGGTTCGCTCGACAAGGATCTGCTGGACCGGTACGGGGGCCCAGTGCCCGAGGCGCTCGTCGAGTCCGCTCTTGGGGAGATTCGACTGCTCGAGGATGCCGGATTCGGCGCCATCAAGATCTCGGTGAAGCACAGCAGCGTGCCCGCCATGGTCGAGGCGTACCGCCTGCTCGCCACCAAGACCGACCATCCCCTGCATCTCGGGGTGACCGAAGCGGGTCCACCACCGGCGGGACTCATGAAGTCGGTCGCCGGCATCGCCACACTCCTCCTCGAGGGTATCGGCGACACGATTCGGTTCTCCCTCACCGCCGATCCGGTGGAGGAGGCCGAAGCGGGCCGCCGGCTGCTCGAGCAACTCGGTTTGCGTGAGCGGATCGGTCTCGACCTGATCGCGTGTCCCTCCTGCGGCCGCGCCGACGTCGACGTCGTCGCCGTGGCCACGGCCGCGCAGCGCGCACTCGAGGCCGAGAAGCTCCCCATCCAGGTGGCGGTGATGGGCTGTGTGGTCAATGGCCCCGGGGAAGCGCGGGAGGCCGACATCGGTATCGCCGCGGGAAAGGGCAAGGGTCACCTCTTCATCAAGGGGAAGGTGGTGCGCGTCGTTCCCGAAGCGGACATGGTGGCGGCCCTGGTGGACGAGGCGCGCCGTCTCGCCACGGAAGGCGTCGAGGCGCGTCTCGCCGCCGCCGACGGCGTCGCCGAGGAGCTGGCGCGCGAGACCGCCGATGCCCTGCTCGCCAGCCAGGGGGATGCGAATGACCTGGTGGCACGGCGGGCGCGCGTCGCAGAGGTGCTCGGCGGCGAGCCGACAGCCGACAGCTGAAGGCCCACAGCCAGATACCGCGTCGGGTATCGGGTAACGGGTAACGGGTAACGGGTAACCTCCGATTCCATGCTCTGGTCCCGCGCGTTCATTCCCACGCTTCGTGAGGATCCTGCCGACGCCGAGGCGGTCAATCACCGGCTGCTGGTGCGCGGTGGCTTCATTCGCCGGCTCATGGCGGGCTCGTGGTCGATGCTGCCGCTCGGGATGCGGGTGGCGAAGAAGATCCAGGACGTGATCCGCCAGGAGATCGACGCCATCGGTGGTCAGGAGATGCTCCTCCCGGTGGTCCATCCGGGGGAGATCTGGAAGAAGACAGGGCGCTGGGACGATGTCGAAGGGATCCTGGTCAAGCTCAAGGATCGCCGCGATACCGACCTCCTGTTGGCGATGACCCATGAGGAGATCTTCACCACCGTCGCCACGGAGCTCACCT
>CAYYIA010000064.1:0-8678 GCA_964471875.1 uncultured Acidimicrobiia bacterium | reverse complement strand
CCTGGTGATCTCGCCGGACTGGATCAGATCATGCAGGGTGATGATGGCGTGGAGGAGCGTCTCGGGGCCCGGCGGGCATCCCGGCGCGTACACGTCGACGGGAACGACCTGGTCGACGCCCTGCACCAGCGCGTAGTTGTTGAACATGCCACCGGTCGAGGCACACGCGCCCATCGAGATGACCCATTTGGGCTCGGCCATCTGGTCATACACCTGCCGGAGCACCGGGGCCATCTTCTGCGAGACGCGCCCAGCGACGATCATGAGATCGGCCTGGCGGGGCGATGCGCGGAAGACTTCCATGCCGAACCGTGACAGGTCGTTGTGCGCCGCGCCGGTGGCCATCATCTCGATGGCACAACAGGCCAGGCCGAACGACGCCGGCCACATCGACCGGGTGCGCGCCCACGCCACCGCCTTGTTGAACGAAACGGTGAGGATGTTGGGCGGTCCCGCCGGATGCGCCACCTACGCCGCCTCTCGCAATTGCTGATCGACGACCCGGCGGCGGCGGTGGGCGACGTTCCAATCCAATGCGCCCCGCTTCCACACGTACACCAGGGTCTCGATGAGGAGGACCGTGAACACCCCGACGGCACCGACCCCGTACCAGCCGAGGTCGTGGAACCGCACCGCCCAGGCGAAGAGGAACACGATTTCGATGTCGAAGATCACGAACAGCATCGCCACGAGATAGAACTTCACCGGGAACCGCTGCACCGGATCCTGCAGCGGAACGATGCCGCACTCATACGGCTCGAGCTTCTCCGGAGTGGGGTTCTTCGGTGCGATGAGCCGCGACAGCACCAGCGACATCACCGCGAATCCGACGGCGATCCCGAACATGATGGCAATGGGGAGGTAGTCGGTTAGGGACATGGCTCCGGTGGGATCGAGGACCCAAGCAGATTAGAACGCCGATCCGGAGGGTAAGTCGGGTTGCCGGTCCCGTTGCCCGTTGCCCGTTGCCCGTTGCCCGTTGCCCGTTTCCCGACGCCCGACGCCCGACGCCCGCCCGAGCGGAGTGGGTGATTCTGACTGATCACTGATGACTGATGCCTCCACACCGGCACCCCCCGCTTACCCGGGCTAGGTTCCCCGAATCCGACCCAAGGAGTGTGGGGCCTATGACCTTCAGTGACTTCTTCGACAGCCTCGGGGATCTCGAGTGGTTGGCGATCCTGGCTGGGACCGTGGCGATGTTCATCGTCGGGTGGCTCTGGTACGGACCGCTCTTCGGCAAGAAGTGGGCAGCCGGCAACGGCGTCACCAATCCCGGCGGACAGATGCCGGGGACCTCGGTCCTCGTCAAGGGCTTCGTGCAGACGTTCCTGATCAACGTCGGCATCGCCTACTTCATCCCGGCGCTCCACATCGTGTTCCAGAACGAGCCGACGATCGAGACCCTGATCGTGTCGTCGTTCGTGCTGTCGTTCTTCGTCATCGGCGCGGCGTTCTACGGCTCGGTCGTCTACCTGAAGCGCTCCACCACGGTGTGGGCGATCGACACCGGCTACTACTTCGTGGGCATCGCAGTCGCCGCGTATGTTCAGGACCTGGTGGCGTAAGAGCACGCACTTCACCGCGAATCACCCACAGCCGACGGCCAGAGCTCAGGGAGCAGGCTGTCGGCTGTGGCGCGTCTACAGCGAGAGGTGCAGCCGCAACGCCTCGTCGAGTTCGAGCAAGAGCGCCGGAGAGAGCCTCCCCACCCGAGAGGCGATCCGGTCCAGTGACACCGCCCGGATCTGCTCGGCCTGGGCCTTCGAGTCCATGTCCAGGCCCGACTCCTCGGCCGGCAGGAGCACCTGGAAGGGATGCACCCGGACGGTGTTGGTGGTGACCGGAACCACCGTCACCACACCGCGACCAAGACTGGCCGCCACGAAGTTGGCGCCGTCATTCGAGACGATCACGGCGGGCCGCCGCTTGTCGGCCTCCCCCGGTAGGGACGGATCGAGATCCACGAGGTGGATCTCCCCCCGCAGCATCACTCCGTCCCCGCAACGTCATCGACGATCGCATCCCACAGCGCCCCGTCTGGCGAGTCGGCCCACTCCTGCCACGCCTCGGCATAGGCATCCCCGAGTTCCGTGGCGCGCAGCAATCGCACCGCCCGGTGGATGACCGCGGATCTCGAGTCGATCTTCTGGGTGCGGGCATACCGATCGAGAAACGCAACGTCGGCGTCGGGCAGGCTGATGGAGACCTTCATACCGGGATACTACCTGTGGTAGTACTCAGGTGCTACCCTTTGAGGCAAGCACGGGGACGCGCTCCCTCCGCAAGCCGGCGCAGGCTCCACCGCGCCGATGACAGCACCGTCCCCTCCGCCACGGCGATTACACCCGGCGCCCGAACCCCGCCCGGGCTCAGGGCTCCGGCCCGATCCTCACGATCGCTTCGATCATCCCGAAGGCGGTCTCGGCGAGATGTCGCTCGTCCTCCCGGATCAGGTTGGACATCACGCGCAGTGTCCACTCCATGAGGGTGCGGTTGCGCAGTCCGGTGCGCGTGAGGACCTTCATCACGCCGGGACGGCCGATGGCGCGCACGAAGGCGCGGGCCACCCGGTAGTAGGAGTCGTAGGTGTCGTGGATCTCGTCGTGGTACCCCCACAGACGGGCCGGGTCGTCCGAGCCGATGGCGGCACCGACGTGGCGAGCGGCGATCCGTCCCGTCTCGTAGGCGTAGGCGATGCCCTCCCCGTTGAACGGGTTGATGGCGCCAGCGGCGTCGCCGACGAGCACCCAGTTGCGGCCGACGAGTGGCCCGACAGAGAACGACATCGGCAACTTGCCCCCGCGCGACTCGTCCAACTGGCTCTCCGCAGTCACCTCCCAATGCGGAGGGGCGGAGACGACCATCGCCTCCATGAGGGTGGTGGTGTTGAGGTCCTTCCAGCGGTGGAAGGTGGAAAGGACTCCGACGCCGATATTGACGGTGCCGTCGCCCATCGGAAACACCCAGCCGTATCCGGGAACGGTGTGGCCGGCGGCGTCGTGAAGGTTCAACTGGCTCTCCATGAACCCATCGGTGGACATCGGGCTCTTGAAGTAGGCGCGCGCCGCGAGGCCGTAGGGGCGCCGTTTGTCACGCACCGCCCCCAGGGCGCGACCGAACCGGGAGAGCGATCCATCGGCAACGACGACGAAGCGGGGATGGATCACCTCTTTCTCGCCATGTGAGGTGAGTTCGACGGCGGCGATGCGCCCCTCGTCGAGCACCGGCTTTGCCTCGGTGTGCTGGCGGACGACCACGCCTTGCTTCTCGGCGAGCAGGGCCACCTGTGCGTCGAGCGCGGCCCGGCGGATCACCCCGCCCCAATTGGGATAGACAGGATGCTCCGGCCAATCCATCTCCAGGCAGAGCTCCCCGGCATAGGACCGCAGCCCGGTGACCCGGTGGAAGTCGCTCACATCGAAGTCGAAGCCCATCTCGCTGAGTTGATGGATGGACCGCGGCGTGAGGCCATCGCCGCACGTCTTCTCGCGCGGGTACTCCTTCTTCTCCACCACCATGACCGAGTGCCCGTCGCGGGCCAGCCAATGGGCGGCCGCCGAGCCCCCCGGCCCGCCACCGACGACGAGGATGTCAGGATTCATGGGTCGTGAGGCTAGAGGGGGCTCGAGGGGTAGCGGGAAGCCGACAGCCCGCCAGGCCGCAGCAAGAGTTCTGGTCTGGTGCCTGGTGCCTGGTACCTCCGCTCGTCCCCCACCTCCCTGAACCCGCAGTACCGTCGCGCCCATGATCGACCTCTTCTCCGACACCCACACCATTCCTGACGAGGGGATGCGGGCGGCGATGGCGGCGGCCGAAGTGGGCGACGAGCAACTCGGTGAGGATCCCACCACCAATCGGCTTCAGGAACGCGTGGCCCGGTTGCTCGGCAAGGAGGCCGCGCTCTTCCTTCCCACAGGATCGATGTGCAACAAGGTGGCAGTGGCGGCGTTCACCCGGCCCGGCGACGCCGTGGTGTGCGATCACCGTGCCCACGTGCTGCGCGCCGAAGGGGGCGGAGCCGCGGCACTGTCCGGGATCGTCTTCGAGCCGATCGTCACCGAGCGCGGACACTTCACGCCGGACCAGCTGGGAGCGGTGCTCAACCCGGGCAACCTCTATCAACCCCGCACTGCGCTCGTGGCCCTCGAGCAGACGCACAACTTCGCCGGCGGAACGGTGTGGCCCCTGGAGCAGTATCGAGCGGTGGCGGACCTCGCCCACCGCCACGGTGCGGCCGTGTTCACCGACGGTGCCCGCATGCTCAACGCCGCCGCAGCCACCGGCACCACGCCGGCGCAGTGGGCCGAGCCCGTCGATGCGCTGTGGATCGACTTCTCCAAGGGCCTCGGCGGTCCGGGTGGAGCCGCCATCGCCGGTTCGAGCGAATTCGTCAGCAGGGCCAACCGCTTCAAATTCCTCTTCGGCGGTGGGATGCGCCAGTCCGGGTTCCTCGCCGCAGCGGCCCTCTACGGTCTCGATCACAACCTCGAGCGTCTGGCAACGGACAACGCCCTCGCCCGACGCCTCGGTGAGGGGCTCACCGCCCTCGGACTCACCGTGATTCCGCCTGAGTCCAACATGGTGTTCTTCACTCCGCCCGACGGCATCGAGCCACCGGCGATGGTGGCTGCGATGGCCAAGGAAGGGGTGCGCAGTTGGGCGACCAAGACCCAGATCCGGTTGGTGACGCACCTGGGCGTGAGTGCCGAGGACGTGGAAGCAGCGATCGAGGCCATTGGGCGGGTCGTCGGCTGACGGCCGGGGGCCGGGTGCCAGACGGCAGATGCTCGTTCGGCTACGGGCAACCTGCCCGACTAGCCCCCTGAGGCCGTCGTCGTCGCGGCAGGCTCCGCGGGACTTCCCGCGCAATCCGTCTTGGCGGCTTCGAGGTCTTGGCCGCCGAAGGCGACTCGTTCGAAGAGCGCCACGGCGTGGATCTCCTCGGCGGTGAGCGAGACGGCGAACCCGGGCATGGCAGCACCCGATCCACCCACGGGCTTGTTGTTCGCCCCGTAGGTGGCCTCGGGCCAGCCGGCGGTGCCGAGACCGATCCACTCTTGCTGGATGGTGCACGATCCCTCAGGGAACGTGGTGAGAAGCGCACCGCCAGTGAAGGCGGGGAAGGTGCCCGCACCGGCACCACCGGGGCCATGACAGGCGAAGCACGCCCCCTTCGTGGTGTAGACCAACTCACCGAGGGCGTAGAAGTCGACCTCGACCTCACCGCCGATGGCCGAGCCGTCGCAATTGACCATCTCCCCGCTCACCGGATCGACCGCCAGGCGACCGGCATCTCCGCACGACGGACCGTTGGGCAGGAAGGCCAAATAGGCGAGAGCGAACAGCGGCACCGCGACGAACAGCGCCGCCAGCCAGCGAGGCACGGCACCAACGGGAACCACCTCCGGGGCGACCATCACCGGTGCCGCCACAGGCGCGGCAGGAGCCGGTTCCTCACCGGATTCGACGATGTCGAGAGCCGGCGCCGCGGTCGGCGCGGCCGGGGCGGCCGCAGGAGTGGGTGTCGCCGAAGCAGTGGCGACACCGGCGGGGACCTCGACACCCGCCCACTCCGCCAGCACGGCTTCGACAGTCGTGCCCTGGGCCTTGGCGCGCGCTGCGGCAGAACGCTTCACCATGGTCTCGGACATGCCGGTGGCTTTGGCGGCTGCGGCGAGCAGTTCGTCCATGGTCACTCCAGTCCCGACACGTACACCGACAGGGCCGTCAGTTCTTCTTCGCTCAGGTAGTCGAACGAAGGCATCACCGACCACGGGTGATCGGCGCGAGGATCGGAAAGATGCAGGCGGACCCAGGCGGCACTCCCGGTGTCCTCGCGACTCCCCTGGTGAGTGAGGTCGGGGCCGATGCGCCGCGCTCCTGCCAGACCAACGGGGTCATAGGCGTAGTCTCCGCGCTGCGACACCGGACCGAGACCGACGTCGGTGCGCACCTGGCGAACCTGCTGGGTGTGGCAATACCAGCAACCCTCCCGAACGTAGACCTCCCGTCCCAGTTCGGCGACCGGATCAGCGGCGAAATTGCGGGTGGCATCGGCGAGCACCGACGCCGGGGCGTGGGAGTCGATGGCGGGGAAGGCAAAGGCGCCCAGCGCGGCCAAGACGAACACCGCTGCGACACCGCGCAGCAGGCCGCCGAGCGGATGGAGCACGTACCCGGTCTCGACCGCACCGGCCGACTCGGTCCGACCGATGCTGAGTGTGACCAGCCGCACCAGGAACGCCACGGCACCGAATGCCACCAGACCCAGACCCACGAGGTAGGCGAAGTCCAGGCCACGCAGCGGTTCCAGAGACTCCCCGAAGCCCTCGTTGGCGTTCTCGAAGGCTCCGGTCTGCACACCGGTGAGCCACGACAGACCCTGCTGCAATCCTGCGGCAAGACGACTGAACACCGCGACGAGACCACCAATCACGATCGGCCATGTCACGAATCGGCCCCACCATCTCCCCCACGACCGGTTCCGCCGCATCGCCGCGGCAGAGGCGATGCCACCGATCGCAAAGAGGGTGAACGCGCCGAGCACCGCTGCCGTCTCCACGCCGCTCTCCCAGGCAGTGAACCCGACGACGCTCGACACCGACCGCAGGGTGGCCACGAATGAGGCTGTCACGGCAAGGGCGAGGAATCCGATGCCGGCCACGACCATCTGCAGCGGCGCCGAAGCCTTCACCTCGGACCACCGGCCGCGCAGCACCGACGCGAAGTCGGCGACGACGGCGAGCACGGCAACGACGAGTCCGGCACCGAATACCACCGGCGCCGTTTCGATCCAGTCGTTGGTAGGCCCGTTCTGCAGCAGGCGGCCCGCCGTCCACACCCAGGTGAGCGAGATCGACCAGAACCCGATGCGGCCGAGACGCTCGTTGAAGGTCACGCCGGCCAGCACTCGACCCGCCACCGAGTAGGCGACGCCGAGGCCGGCACATGCCGCCCACAGTCCGAAGAGAGCGGCACCGGTGAAGGCCGACTGCAACTCCGAGGCGAGTCCGCTCAGACCAGGGATGGCGCCGACCGCATACCCGAGGGTGAGCCACACCGATCCGCCCACCAGATACCAGGCAGGAAGCGGGAGCTTGGCTCGGTCGCCGCGACGAGCGGTCAGTACGAGCAACCCCGCAGCCGCGGCGTATCCCGCGACGAGGGCGCCATCGACCAGCAAGGGGAACTCGAGCCAGCGGCCACCGGCGTTATGGCCCATCAGGATCAGACCGACACCTCCCGCGGCGCCGGCGGCGACGAGACCGATCACCCCGAGTGCGATGAGCGGCAAGGCGAGGGGCGCGCCCGTGAGGCGGGGAACCGAATCGAAGGCGTACCCGAGGAACGCCAGGGTGAGCCAACCGAAGAACAGCGCACCCATCGCTGCCGGGAATGCCCGGCCATACGAGAGCATGGCGCTTCCGGCGAGGTCGGGCCAGACGATGCGGGCGGCGCTGTGAGCGAGCAGCGCCACCCCGGCGACGAAGAACAGCGCCGCGAACAGGTAGGCGACCCGCACGACGAGCGCGGACGCGCCACTGCGCTCGCCGGTCGTCCCAAGCTCCCGAGCCACTCCCCGATCCCCTTCGTCTGTGAATCGGAGCGGAAGGTTAGAGGCTCGAAGGCCAAGCCGGGCCGCAAACGGGCAGATAGCAGGCGGCAGATGGCAGACGGCAGACGGCAGACGAGGAGCCATGCGATGTTCGGGCTACCGGGTACCGGGTGCCGGGTACCGGAAAAGACAGAAGGCGCGTATCGGGTACTGGGCACCGGGACACAGGCACGCGCACTCCGGATTCCGGAATCCGGAACCCGGTACCGGGTACCCGGAAGTACCGGGCATCGGCTGTCGCGTAGTATGGCGCCCGTTCTCGAGCAGGAGCCCGGGCCGTGACCGACGACAAGCGCAGACGGATCGGCATCATCGGTGTCGTCGTCGGCCTCGTGCTCCTCGCCGTGGGCGTCGTCATCGCCCACTTCACCAACCTGCCGCTCACCGATTCGGTCGGACGCCCGATCTACGACTGGATCCCGCGCTGTGTGTTCTTCGAGAACGACCCCCAGGCCTGCTGGGTGCTTCCGATGTTCGGCGGCGCCACTGCCGTGGCGGGGTCGCAGATCGCCATGGCGGCGATCGTGTTCGGATGGATCTACGGTCGGCCACTCACCTGGGCGCTGGCAACGGTGGGTGCCTTCCTGTTCACCCTCGAGATGATCATCCTCCTCGGCATCGTGCCCAACCAGTTCCTCAACCTCGCCCAGGGGACGCTCGACTGGTCGGAACGCAAGACCGTGTTCACCATCCCGAGGTGGTTGGTGCTCAACAACAACGTGTCGCTCTCCTTCGGCACGCTCAAGGACCTCGTCACTGCCGGCTATTCGACGACGGTCCTTGCGGCAGTCGCCGTGGGCGCCTACCAGTGGCAGGAACGCGGCAAGCGGGCGAGCCGCCCCAAGCCGACCACCACCTCGATGTGGGGTCGCCCGGTCACCAAGGGCGGCAAGTAGATGGCCCGCAGCGAAGTCTGGTTCGAGACCCCTCCCTTTCGGGAGGATTACCAACTCACCCTCGTCGAGGGCAGCTACCTGGCCGCCGCGGTCAAGCCGAAGCAGTACCTCCACATCGACCAGTCCGAGTGCATCCTCTGCGAGGGCTGCGTCGACATCTGCCC
>CAYYIA010000063.1:0-8765 GCA_964471875.1 uncultured Acidimicrobiia bacterium | reverse complement strand
ACCCGCGTCCTCGACGCCGGGTTGACCGTGCCGGTGCGCGATGACGGCCTGGTCGAGGCTTCTTTCGCCGTGGGCCAGGCGGGGATGTATCTCCTCGTGCTCGTCGCCGGCGCCATCGGTGGAGCGATCCTGGCGATGATCGGCTACGCCTTCACCACCCAGGCCGACGCCACGGCGCGTCGCTATGGCCTCGGTCCCATTGCCGCACTGGGCGCCGTGACCGGCGCCCCGATCGCCTTTGCGGCTGCCCGTGCCGCCGTCGGACTCGCCGGAGACATCACTGCCAAGACGGTCGTACTGCCGGTGTTCCGGGCGTCACTCGTCGCCGCTGCGGCCGGTGCGGTCACAGGGCTGGTCATCGTGGTGGCAGTGGAGCGCCTCTCCCGTCCTGAAGTCCTGGGAATGGGCGGTGCCGCCGCACCTCGCTCGCTCGGGCAGTTCGTCCGCGACGCGGCTGCTGCTGTCGGACTCCCCGCCATGGGTCTCGCCGTCGCCGCGGTGGCGGTGTTCGGATTCAGCCGGGTGTTGCTCGAGTCCGATCCGACCGTGGCCCTGATCGCCTTCGGCGGCATCGCCGGGTTGATCCTCGGTGGCACGGCTCTCTTGGCAGCGCGACCGCCCCGCCGACCCCGCTGATCGTCTGCTCCGATCAGGGAGCGTCCGACACCGAGACCGCGACCAACACCTCGCCCTGGACGACATAGGTCACGCGAATCGCTGCGCCGGTCTGCAGGTGCTCGTTGAGATGCGAGAGCGGTGCACCATCGTCGAAGGCATCCACCCCGTCACCAGGCACAAAGTGAAGGCGCTGTCCATCGCCGGTGACGACCTCGAACGAGGTCACGCCTGACAATCCGCCATCGACGGCGACCACGACTCCATCGACACGCTCTTCGGGGCCGCTGCACGCCGCGACGACGAGCAGACCGACGAGCAGCGCTCGCCTCATCGACGGGCGGCCAGGCGTTCCTGGGCGGTGGCGCGCTCCTCGACGAGAGCCCACCGGAAGAAGATCACGGCGATGGCGATCCACAACACGATCCCGCCACCGATCTTCATGATGAGCCCGGCGACCCGCTGATCCTGCAGCACGTCGATCCCCCAGAGCCGGGGCAGACCCTCGTAGGCGTCGTAGACCGGCTCTGAGGCGAAGGTGAGGAACGAAGCCGGGATGAGGGGCACGAGCGACTGCAGAAACAGGTACCCCATCGCCAGAGGCGGCGACAACCGCGGCAAGTCCGGGATGGGACCCAAGACGGGCCACCACATGAGGAAGGCGCCGGCCACCACGACGATGTGGGCGACCGCATGGAACACCGCGCTGTCGAGCATCCCCGACACCACGCCCGGGGCGTGCAGCCACGCCAGGGTGGCATTGAAGATGAGCAGCGCCACGAGCGGGCGAGTGACGAATCGAAGCAACGGCAGGAACGGCCGAACCAGGTGTCGGAGCAGCCAGGTGGGAGTCCCGATGAGGAGGGCCGGCGGCACGATGAAGGTGAGTACGAGGTGCTGCACCATGTGGACGCTGTACAGGCTCTGTTCGGCGATGTCGTGCAATGGCCATGCCTCGAACGCGAAGTAGAGCACGGCACCCGAACTGAACCAGGCGATGTGGCGTCCCGTGACCACGGCCTCGCCGGGAGGCGCCAGGCGCCCGGCAAGCCGGCGTACCCCGTAGAGGTACCCACCGATGAGGGCGATGGTGATGCCGATGATCTCCGGGTGCAGGTGGAACGGGAAGGCGTCGAGGCCTACGTTCACGACATCATCCGATCAGGACCCCGAAACTGAACAGCACCGCCCCGAACAGGATCGGCGCCGCGATGACTCCGATGAGGAACAGCCGCCGGTACACCGGAGCATCGAACCGGAGGTGCATGAACCACCCGACCACGATGGCGAATTTGGCGGCCGCCATCACGAGGAGCAACGGAGCGACCGCGGGATCGAGGAAGTCGATGTACGTCACCGCCACCTCGGCGGCCGTGATCACCGCCAGGATGAGGGCGACGACCCAGTAGTCGCGGGGCCGGGGGTGCGGGCGGTGCTGGGTCATGGTCACACCTGCAGCAGGTAGACGACGGTGAAGATCACGATCCACACGATGTCGACGAAGTGCCAGTACAGACCCACCAACTCGACATCCATGCCGGCATCGGGACGCCACTTCCCGGTGAACGACATGAGGGCGGTGACGAGGAGCATCAGCACCCCCACCGCCACATGGGCTCCGTGGAAACTGGTGAGGACGAAGAACGACGAGCCGAAGGGGCTGGTCGTCACCGTCAGCCCCTCGTGGACGAACTCGGTGAACTCGAACACCTGGCCCGCAAGGAAGGTCATGCCCAAGAGCGCGGTCGCCACGAGCCACAGTCGCATCTGGCGGTGGTCTTTGCGGACCGAGGAGTGGTGTGCCAGCACCATCGTGAGCGACGACATCAGCAGGATGAACGACGAGACCGAGGTGAACGGGATGTCGAACACCTCCGCTGCCGTCGGCCCGGACCCGGTTCGGGTGCGGTACAGCAAGAAGGTCGAGATCAGGGTGCCGAACAGGAGGCATTCCGACCCGAGGAACACCCACATCGCCACCTTGCGGATGTGCGACGGATCGTGAGCGTGCTCTTCGTGCACGACGGCGCTCATCAGTGGTCCTCTCTCGTGAGCGGCTCCATCGACCAGCCGAACAGCCCCCACAGCGTGATCACGGCACCGACGCCCACCGCGATGAGCCCCCAGGGCAGATAGACCAATCCGATCAGGAGCACGAAGATCCCCGACGAAGCCAGCGCCGGGTAGTACGAGGGCGACGGCAGATGGATGGATGCATCCGGTGTCGGAGCAGTCACAGGGGTGGTGACCGCAACGGCGTGGCCCGCCTCATTCTCGGTGTACTTGCGATGCCAGAAGTCGTCCTCGCTGTGGATCACGGGGATGACATCGAAGTTGTGTTCCGGCGGGGGCGACGAGATCGACCACTCCAGCGTGCGACCGTCCCAGGGATCGTCGCCGGCCACCTCACCGTGCTTGGCGGTGCGATACCAGTTCCAGAAGAACACCAGGAGCGAGGCGGCGATCGTGAACGATCCGATCGTCGCCACCAGGTTCCAGAGATCGAGCCCGAGTCCCTCGGCGTAGCGATAGGTGCGCCGCGGCATCCCGTTGAGACCGAGGATGTGCATGGGGGCAAAGGTGAGGTTCATGCCGATGAACATCAGCCAGAAGTGGAGTTTGCCGATGCGCTCGTTCAGCAGCTTGCCGGTGACCTTCGGCCACCAGTAGTAGAGCCCGGAGAAGATGCCGAACACGGCACCTCCGAAGAGCACGTAGTGGAAGTGAGCGACCACGTAGTACGTGTCGTGCTGCTGGGCGTCGGAGGGCACGATCGAGTGGGTGACACCGGAGAGGCCGCCGATCACGAACAGGAAGATGAAGCCGAGCGAGAACAGCATCGGGGTCTTCAGCCGGATCGAACCGCCCCAGATGGTCCCCAACCAGTTGAAGATCTTCACACCAGTCGGCACCGCGATGAACATCGTCGTGAGCGAGAACGCCGCTTCGGCGACCGGACCGAGGCCTGCGGTGAACATGTGGTGGGCCCACACCCCGAATCCCATGAAGCCGATGGCGATCCCGGAGAAGATCACGAAGGACCGGCCGAAGAGGGGTTTGCGGCTGAAGGTGGGCAGCACCTCGGAGACGATGCCCATGGCGGGCAGGATCAGCACATACACCTCGGGATGGCCAAACAGCCAGAACAGGTGCTGCCACAGGACCGGATCTCCCCCACTCGCTGCCGAGTAGAAGCCCGTGCCCAGGTTGCGGTCCAGGAACACCTGGAGAAGGCCAATGGTGATGATCGGAAGCGAGAACAACAAGAGGAACGACACCACCGTGGCCATCCAGGCAAACACCGGCATGCGCATCAGGCTCATCCCCGGAGCGCGCATCGTGAAGACGGTGGTGATGAAGTTCACCGAGGACAACACCGAGGCGAGGCCCAGCACCTGAAGGCCGAGCGCCCAGTAGTCCATCCGGACCACCTCGGTCACCTGCGTCGAAAGCGGGGCGTAGCCGAACCAGCCGCCGTCGGGCGCACCGCCGACGAAGAACGAGACGGTGAGGAAGAGGCCACCCGCCACGAAGACCCAATAGGAGAAGGCGTTGAGCCGGGGGAAGGCGACGTCCCGCGCTCCGATGAGGATGGGAAGGAAGTAGTTGGTGAGGGCCGCCGCCGCCGGCATCACCACCAGGAACACCATGGTCGTGGCGTGCATCGTGAACAACTGGTTGTAGGCGTCGGCAGAGAGGACCTCGCCATTGGGGGTCGCCAACTGAAGGCGGATGAACAGCGCCTCGATGCCACCGACGACGAAGAATCCCATGGCGGTGATCCCGTACAGGATCCCGATCTTCTTGTGGTCGGTGGTGGTGAGCCAGCGCCAGATGCCGCGATGGTGTGCGGTCTCGATCATCGCAGTGTCTCCAGGAGGGCGATCAGGTCGGTGATCTGTTGTTCGGTCAGCCCGAGGTCCGGCATGCCGAGGACCCGACCTGCGGCGAGGTCGTTGCGTTCGGGGGTCATGGGCTTGAGCGAGGACGGGTTGCGCAACCACTCACGGAGATGCTCCTCGGTCAGGTCGAGCGTGGCGCCGGCAAAGGCGGTGCGCGAGGCGAAGTGCGTCAGGTTGGGAGCAAGCTGGGCCGTCGCCGACGTTCCGTCGATGGCGTGGCAGGAGGTGCACTGCGTCTGGAACACTTCCCACCCGGCAAGGGCAGCACCTTCGGTGGGAAGGGTCGCCGGTGTCGCCTGCGCCAGCGCCCATGCCTCGAACTCCTCCTCGGGGTGGGAGAACACGCGCTGACGCATGTCCGCATGGGCCAGTCCGCAGAACTCGGCGCATTGGCCGATGAAGGTACCGACCTCATCGGTCTCGAAGAGGATGTTCGTGGTGCGGCCCGGGACCGCATCCCGCTTGCCGGCGAGGCGCGGCACCCAGAACGAGTGGATCACATCGGCTGAGGTGAGCGTGAGGTAGACGGGGCGCCCAACGGGGACGTGCATCTCGTTTGCCGTGGTGAAGCCGTACTCGGGGTACCGGAACTCCCACCACCATTGGTGACCGATGACCTCGATCTCGAGAGCGTTGTCCTCAGGCGACGGCGCGGTACGAATCTCGAAGAGGGTCGAGATCGTGGGTACCGCCACCACCGCCAGGATGACGGCGGGAACGATCGTCCACGCGATCTCGAGCCGGGTGTTGCCGTGCAATTGGCGCACGGAGCGGGTCTCTCCCTTGCGCTCCCGGAAGCGGAGAATGGCGAACACGAGGCCGAGGCTGACGATCACGAATATCGCGACGGCGATCCAAAACACCAGCCAGAAGAGCGAGTCGACCTTGTCGGCGATGGGTCCGGCGGGGTTCAGCGAGTTCTGCGGGACGTCACCGTCGACCACCCGGGCAAGATTCGTGGGGTCGTCACCGGCACATGCCGAGAGGACGAGACCGGCCAGAGCGACGGTGAGCGCGAACAGCCGCTGGCGGCGACGCGAGGCACTGGTTCGTTGGCGCAGAGACACGAGCTCCCTCCGGGCTGCGGCGGGGATGCTACCCACGCCGGGGTCCCCGGGTGCAATCACCTGGGGGGTCGCAACGCGCGACCGCACAAAAGGGGACTAGCCGCCGAGGGCTTCGGCGATCTCCCCGGCATCGACGACGCCTTCGAACCGCGCCACCACGATGCCGTCGGCATCGACCACGAAGACCCAGGGCTCCGTCGGGATACCCCACTCGTCGACCGCGGGCACGGTGGTGATGTTCGCCGGATCGTCGAGGTTGGTGAACACCTCGACGTGGAGGAAGTTGACGTCAGGGAACGACGGCTTGATCTCGAGGATGTGATCGAGGGTGGGACCGCAGATCGCCGTCTGGCAGAACTTCGGGGTGGCGAAGACGATCACCGACGCCCGACCCGAGGTGACGGCTTCGGCGATGCTCATCTCGTAGAGCGACGGATCGGGGTCGGTGGCCGTAGTGATCTCGGCGAGCGGGGCGTCGGCACTGGTGACGCTGTCTGACGGTGGGGCAGGCTCGCCCACCGCGACGGTGCGCGGGAACTCCTGGACTTGGATCGGGAACGGGGCGAGCGCCGGCCCCTCGGCGGGTTGCACGGACACCACCCAGATGCCGGGCACATCGAAGTCGGCCCACACCTTGTACAGACCGCTGACCTCGGGGATGGCCCAGATGAACTCGGCGGGGAGCGTCTGGGTCTGGAACTCCCGCCCCTGGAGCCACACGGTGATGGTCACCGGGATCTCAGGGCGAGGCAGGCGCGCCCCGTTGGGATCCGACACCGCCACGAGCAATCGCTCCCGGCCGATGGCGAGATCGCTCGAGGCGGCGAAGGCAAATGCCTCGGCGGGAAAGACCGTGGAGGCCGCCGCGGTCGTGGTGGTCGTGGTCGTCGTGTCGTCGTCGCCGCAGGCGGCGGCGAGGAGCACGAGCACGAGGACTCCGCTGAGCAACCGACGCATCTGCGGGAGAGTAGGAGTCCGTCACCCGTTACCCGGTACCCGATCCGGACTGGGGACTGGGGACCCCCTCAGACCACGCGATTCTCCCACTCCCCTGCACCCTGGAACGCTCTCAGGTTGCGGGCAAACAGCGCGGCGAGGCGCTCACCGTACTTGGGCGACGACCCGGCCATGTGGGGAGAGATCAGTACCCCGGGCAGGGTCCACAGGGGTGAATCAGCGGCGAGCGGTTCGACGGCGAACACATCGAGGGCCGCCCCGGCGAGAACCCCTGCCTCCATCGCCGCGATCAGTGCCGCCTCGTCGATCACGGCACCGCGCCCGACGTTGACCAGCCAGCCTCCGCGCAAGGCCTCCAACTCGGCGGTGCCGACGAGGTGGCGGGTGGTATCCCCGCCGGGAAGGGTGATCACCACGGCGTCGGCGCGTCGGAACACCTCGAGGGTCTCCTCAGGGGGATACACCGCAGAGGCCACCCCCCGATACGCATCGGGACGGGCCTTGGTGCCGATGACCTGCATCCCAAAGGCGGCGCCACGACGGGCCACCCCTTCGCCGATGACCCCCAACCCGAGCACGCCGAGGGTCATCCCGTGGAGTTCGACGGAGGGCACCCAGCCCCAGGTCCGTGACGATTGCTGCGCGGCCGCCCGGCCGATCCCCCGGGTCATGGCGAGCAGCAATCCCATGGCGTGCTCCGACACCTGCACCTCGTGAATGCCGCGCGCCGAGGTCAGTGCCGTGCCATTGGCGGCGAGCGCCTCGAGCGGAAACTGGTCGGTGCCGGCCGACACCGACTGGATCCACCGCAGTCCAGGGACGACCCACGAGTCCGACCACCGGAAGGTGACGAGGATCGCCGTGCCTTCGAGCACCGCCGGCACCTCCTCCATCGACCGCACGATCGTGGCGGACACGCCATCGACCGCGGCGATGGCCTCGGCGATGCCGGTGCCCCCGAGAGGTCCGACGACGACGCGAATCGGTTGAGTCACCAGTCGGCGACGCTAGCCGCCGGGAGGGGGGTTCGGCCCACCGAAGAGGTCGAGCAGATCACCCACCCCGTGTCCCAGCTGCTGGAACGCCCACACGAGGGCCGCACCGAGCGCGACAAGGGCGATGGCGGTGCGGACCGTGCGTCCGGTGGAGTGGAGTCGAGGGTGGGGTTGGCGCGGGATGCCCGCGACCGCCGAGTACACGTGCCGATCGTCGTCGAGTGACCGGGTTGGCGCAGGAAATACCGACGCCACCGGACGCGGCCGCGCCACCCGCGTCGCCGGTGCTGGTGGACGAGGCGCCCGCGGAGTCTCCCCCGTGCGGTGCACGAGGGTCACAAAGGGATCGGGCGGCGCCAGGTCGATCACGATGTCGACGGCCGCACCGTCTGGCTCGACATCGACCATCGACTCCCCGTCGGCGATCCAAGCCAGCATCGTGGCCTGATCGACCCCGAGCGCCCGGGCGAGCGCACGGATGCGGGTGGGGGGCGGAATGGCTTCCCCGCGCTCCCAGGTCCCCAACTCGGAAGGGCGAACCCCGACCTCCTCGGCGAGGTGAGCGACACTCATTCCAAGGGCGATACGGCGGAGACGCACTGCGGCCCCGACCCCTCGAACCTGACGACCCACTCCCACAGCCATGGGGTCATCTTATCCACGGTGAACCACTCTCGGTAGTGGTCACGACCGCCGGTGGTCACCTTCGGCCGTGGCGGTAGGCTTGCCAACGGAGGCGTCAGAGCGCCCGGTGGGCTCCCCGGTCTTCAAAACCGGTGGCGGGTCGCTTGCGGCCCGCGGGGTTCGACTCCTCGCGCCTCCGCGAGAGCAGGTACCAGGCACCAGGCACCAGGTACCAGCCAGAATGGAATCCCGACCTGGAGCCTGGAGCCTGGAACCTGGAGCCTGCTCATGACCCAACGCGGCACCGGACGCGATCGGACTCGGCTCACCGCCACCGTCACCGATGTCGGTGTGGGCCGTCAGCGCGCCCTGCTGGTGTCGCTCGTCACCCCCGACCGGACCACCGATGAGGTCGATGCCTCCCTCGATGAGTTGGCACGTCTCGTGGACACTGCCGGATCCGACGCGGTGGAGCGTTCGGTGCAGCGTCGTCCGCATCCCGACCCGGCCACCTACATCGGCAAGGGCAAGGCAGCGGAGTTGGCCGGGATCGGGGCGGCACTCGACATCGATCTGGTCGTGGTGGACGGCGAGTTGAGCCCGGT
>CAYYIA010000062.1:0-8777 GCA_964471875.1 uncultured Acidimicrobiia bacterium | reverse complement strand
CACCGCCGAACGCCGGATACTCGGTGCTCAGCGTGTTGAAGCAGTGCGGGCACTGGGTGATCACCTTGGTGACCCCGAGGTCGTTGAGGGTTTGGATGTTCTGCAGGGCGAGTTGCTGGAACAGGTACTCGTTGCCGGCGCGCCGGGCAGGGTCGCCGGTGCACAGCTCCATCGGACCGAGGATGGCGAAGTCCACACCCGCCTCATGGAGCAAGCGTGCGGTGGACACGGTCACCTTGCGGTTGCGATCGTCGAACGACCCGGCGCACCCCACCCAGTAGAGGTACTCGGCGGTGACGCCGGGTTCGCCGAGTCGCTTCACCGCAAAGCCGAGGCCGGTGGTCCAATCGGCTCGATTCTGCTGGCTCGACGAGTACGGGTTCGACGAGTTCTCCAGCGACCGGAAGGTGTTGCCCAGCTCTGCAGGGAAGTCGCTCTCCATGAGGGTGAGGTAGCGGCGCATGTCGAGGATCTTGTCGAGGATCTCGATGTCCACCGGACACACGTCGTCGCAGGCACGGCACGAGGTGCACGCCCAGAGCTCTTCGGCGGTGATCCGTTCGAACACCGAATCGCTGCTGATGGTTATCGCCCCGTCCATACCGACCGGCGGGGTGAGCCGTGGGGTCGCGGTGCGGGTGGCCACCTCGCCCAACTTCAACACGATCTCGCGGGGATCGAGGGGTTTGCCGGTCTGGTTGGCGGGGCACACCGAGGTGCAGCGACCGCAGATGGTGCAGGCATCGGTGTCGAGCAGCTGCTTCCAGGTGAACTCGCCGACTTTCGAGGCACCGATCGATTCGACGTCGGCTGCCTCGAGGAGGTTCGGCATCTCCCGCATCGCCCCCTTGGGGCGCTCCCGCGGCGCCAGGGTCATGTTGAGCGGGGCGGTGAACATGTGCCGCAGCTTCGTGGTCGGGATGATCACCAGCAGGGCCAGAAACCCGGCGAAGTGCGTGAGCCACAGCACCTGGTGGATGCCCGCAGCGGACGCCTCGGGTACGAACGCGCTCAACGGGTAGCCGACGAACGACCAGGTCTCGAAAGCGGGACGCCCGTCGAGGGCGATCCGCGCCGCCTCGACGAGAAGTCCGCTCACCCCGATGAGGGCCAGTACCCCCAGCACGACACCGTCCTCGGGTCGGGTCTTGGTCCGAACCCGCAGGGGCCGCACCAGATACCGCCGCACCGCGGCCCATCCCAGGCCGGTCAGGAACACCACCCCGGCAGCATCGAGGATGGCCGAGTAGATCTGATACACCCGCCCCTCGAGGAACTTCAGGCTGTTCGGGGCGATGTGGTCGAGTTCGAGGGTGACCGTCCCCAGGAAGAGGACGAGGAACCCGTAGTAGATCATGGCGTGCATCGGCCCGGCGTCGAGACGCTCCATCACCGAACGCTGGGTCAACCCCCGCTCCAACTCGCGCAACCGGCGCCACCACTGACCACCGCGATGCTCCTCGGCCCCGCGAGCCCAGTTGCGCGCCCGCACCGCAAAGAAGTAGGCGATGACCCCGACGAAGACCGCCGACGTCAGATAGAAGAGCGCCACCAGCGGGTCGGGGATGTTGCCGAACACCACCCGTCCCACCGCCGGATGTGCCTCGTCGGGCAGCGACCCCAGCCACCACAGGCTCAGCGTGGCAACCGGGAGCACGACGACCAGGGTCCACAGCACTCGCAGCATCCAGCGCGGCATGGGGCCAAGGCTACCCGCTACCCGCGACCCGCTGCCCGCCAGAGGAGACCCGCGTTCTGGCGGGCAGCGGGAAGCGGGTCGCGGGTAGCGTTCCCCCGATGCACTCCATCGCCGACTCACTCGCCGTCGCCGCCACGGGCATCGCCACCGGGAAGGGTCCGCGCAAGCGGGTGATCATCGTCGGGGCGGGGATGGCTGGGCTCGTCGCCGGGTATGAACTCAAGCGCGCCGGGCATACGCCGGTGATCCTCGAGGCACAACAGCGCATCGGTGGCCGCGTCCACACGCTGCGCGACCCGTTCACGGAGGGACTCTATGCAGAGGTCGGGGCGATGCGCATCCCCCGCGCCCACACCCTCACCATGGAGTACGTGACGAAGTTCGGTCTGCAGACCAACGACTTCACGATGGACAATCCCAACGCCTACTACTACATGGGTGGCACCAGGGTGCGCGCTTCTGAGGCTCATGCCCGCCCCGAGCTTCTCGGGTTCGACGTCTCGGATCGGGAACGGGGCAAGACCGCGGGTCAGATGTACACCGCGGCGATCCGGCCCCTCATGGACCTCCTCGAGCGTGAGGGCGACGCCGCGTGGGAGCAGATCGCAGCAACCCACGACCAGTACTCGACGCGCGAGTTCCTCGAAACCCAGGGTTGGTCCGAGGGCATGATCGAGATGTTCGGGCTGCTCGCCAACCAGGAATCGGTGATGAACTCGTCGTTTCTCGAGATGTTCCGCGAGGACGCCGGCAACTTCTACACGAACATGGTCGAGATCGCGGGCGGCACCGATCGGCTGCCTCACGCCTTCCTTGCTGATCTCAGGGCCGACATCCGCTTTGGCGCCAAGATGATCGCCATCGACCAGTCGCCACAGGACGTGACGATCCACTACCGGACGGCGGCGGGACGAACGTCGGTGACAGGTGACTACGCCATCATCACGGTCCCCTTCCCGGTGCTGCGCCACGTCGAGGTGCTGAAGCGATTCACCAGGGCGAAGGAGCGGGCGATCCGCCAGCTGCACTACGACGCCTCGGCGAAGATCCTCTTCCAATGTCGCCGCCGGTTCTGGGAGGAGGACGACGGCATCTTCGGCGGCGGGACCCTCACCGACCTTCCCATCCGCAACCTCTACTACCCCGACCATGGACGCGAAACCGGACGCGGGATCATCCTCGCCAGCTACACCTGGTCCGAGGACGCCCAGCGATGGGGATCGCTCAAGCCTGACGATCGCATCGTCCAGGCCCTCGACGACGTCGCCGAGATCCATCCTCAGATCACCGAGGAGTTCGAGGTCGGCGTCTCGTGGATGTGGCACGACGACGAGTTCGCCGGCGGAGCCTTCGCCCTCTTCGATCCCGGCCAGCAGACCCTGCTCTACGACAAGATCGTCGCCCCGGAGGGCCGCATCCATTTTGCCGGCGAGCACGCCTCGATGTACCACGCCTGGATCCAAGGAGCCCTGGACTCGGGAATCAGGGCCGCGGTGGAGGTGGATAGGGCGTAACCCGTTACCCGTTACCCGTTGCCCGTTACCCGTTACGGCGCAAGCTGGAGACTGGAGACTCGAGACTGGCGACTTCCTGAGTCAGGCCAGCTCCGTCTCCACACCTCGCCGGGGATGCAGGTCGCCCAGGTCGCGCACGGAACCGGACCACGGGACGTCGCTGCGCGCGGTGCACACCACACGATGGTCGCCCAACTCCCAGGCCTCCGGGGAAGGAATCACCGGGGTGGATCGGAGATGCTCGGGCACCGACTTGGTGCGGTCGGGCGGAAGGCCGACATACGCGGCGAATCCGGCATCGCAGGCATCGAAGAACTCGATGGGGATACCTCCCTCGGGGTACGGCATGTCGGCCGGGTAGTCGATCGCGTCGATCACCTCGATGGTGTGCTCCGCCGAGCAATCGACCGGCACCACCGCGGCCCCAAAGCCCAGGACACAATGACCGATGTCGCCGTCACGACGGAGCAGATACTGCGGTGAGGTGGCATCGGTCGAATCGCCCCCGCCGCACGCTGCGGTGCCGACCGCCACGATCGACACCAGCGCCATGATGAGCCGCCGTTGCACGGAACGCTCCACATCGCCGATGCCCCATCCACACCGTATCCCGCCGCTCGACCGGGTCCAGGGGCAAAGGCCCTGAGACGGCCGTCTCCCGACAAGCGAACGGGCCGCCCCGAAGGGCGGCCCGTTCGACACGGATCGGTTCCAGCCTCAGCCGGTGATCCCCAACTCCTTGCGCAACTCGTCGAGCTTGGCATCGGCCTGTGCCACCGACACCGCCTCGCGGAGTTCGAGTTCGGCGCCCTCGGGCGTGGACTCGTGCAGCTCGGCCTTGGCCATGGCGTTGGCCTTGCGCTGCTCGATCTTCTGCTCGACCTTGTCCATGCTGACGGCTTCGTCGCCCATGTTGGCCGAGATCGCCTCGACGGCCTTGTTGACCGACTCCTGCATCTTCGCCTGCTGCAGTGAGCCAACGAGCTCCATCCGCTTGGCGGCGAGTTCCTGGAGCCGCATCGCGTTCTGCTGAACGGCCTTCTTGGCGTCGTCGGCCTGAGCGACGGCCGTGGTGAACTGCGCCTTCAACGAGTTCAGGTTGTTCTCGGCGGCCTGAAGCTTCATGGCGAGACCGGTGGCGGCCTTGGTCCACTTGTCGGCACCGGCGGCATCACCCTTGGCGGTCGACTCCTGCGCCTTGAGGAGAGCCTGCTTGGCGAGCTCGCGGGCCTCGCCGGCATCGTCTGCGGCGTTGTCGATGTTCGACTCGATCATCGTGCGATGCGCCACGACCTTGGCTGCCTGATTGCGCAGTTCCTGGTCGCGCTTACGAGCCTCGGCGATCGCCTGCTCGATTTCGATCTCGGGGTCCATGGCCGCCTCGGCCTTGACCCGAAACAGCGTCTTGAGGTAGTTCCAGAAGCGCTTGAGCATGAATCCTCTCCTGCGGTGTGCGGAGGGAAAGTGTAGGGATATGGAGCGAGGTCGGCGTCAAGGCTCATCCGGAGACGGAGCCCCGGAGGTGCACTCACCCCGGCCTGGCCATCGGAACCAGACGGTATCCGCTGAGTCGCTCAGCGATTCCGGCTGCGAGTGCTCCCCGACCGCGACCGGGACCCCCCGCTCGACGAGCGGCTGCTCGAGCCCGACGACCGCGATGACGATGACGACGAACGCCGCGAGGAGGACGAGGTCCGCCCCACCGACCAGGTGCTCCTGCTGGAACGACCGGAGGAGCGCGAGCCACCCCAGTCGTAGGACGACCCCTGACCCATGCCCCCGGCGAGGATGGTGAACACGTCGAGCCAGTCGAACCCGCCCCCGCCGTAGGAGCGGGGTGCCATCGGCGCAGGCACCCTACGACCGCGGACGTCGATCATGCGGGGCTGCGGTTGGGTGCCGCGGCGCAGCTTCTCGGCATCGGCGACACAGACCCGCACCGTCTGCGTGCCGGCGGGTGTGGTGATCTGCGCCGTCTCGGTGGCGTTGGGATGGGTAGGGTCGAAGAAGCACACATAGCGCTGCTCCTTCGGTGGCTGAGGCGGCACCGGCTTGCCGTTGGCGATGGCGGCGGCAGCATCGAGTTGCCAGCGGGCCTCATCGATGCGATCGCCAAGCGCTTCGAGCGCGTTGAGGTCGGTGGCGGCGGCATAGGCGTCATCGGCCTGGGTGTAGGTGGCGCTCGCCTGCCGCAAGTACGTGTCGTCCTGGTCGCCGCCGGTGGCGTTGACCACATCGGTGATCTCGAGGATGGTGTTCGCCATGGCATCGAGCTGGGACCGGATCTCGGCTTTCGCCTCGGTGATCGCCTTGTCCTTCGAACGCATCGCCGAGGTCTTGGACTTGCGGATCGCGATCCACACGAGCAGCACCATGCCGCCGACGATGACCACCATGATGATGAGACCGGACGATCCGCCGCCAGAGGTGGACGTCGTGGGTTGAGTGGTTGGAGTCGTCGTACCCGTGAGGACGTCGACGACCGCAGACACATACGCCTCGTCGCCGGCGCCGCTGGGCGCTTCGGAGGAGGCGAGGAACCCGCGATCGATGGCCTCGTCGAGGGTGGCCTCGTCGAAGTCCGTGGAGGAGATGCCCTCGCTGGTGGCCGAAAGAACGAGCACCGTGCCGCCCGGCACCCGGTCGAGGACCGCATCCGCAAAGGCGACGGCTCCACCACCGGGATCCTCATCGAGGAGGACGACCATCAGCCGAACCCCGTTGTTGCCCGCACGGGTGATCGACGCGTTGAGCGACGAGGTATTGGCGCTCACTCCCGGCTCGACATAGAGACCGTCCACCGACACGTCGAGGGCGACCATGTCGACGTCGGATTGGGCCAATGCAGGGCTGGCAGCGACCAGGGTCAGAGCGATGGCGAAGAACAAGATGATGCGTCTCACGGGCGGGACTCTAGGTGCGCCGGGGGCGCCCCTGCTCGCCCCATCAGCGGCCAACGAGCGCTCGGAAGAAGAACCACACGTTCGCTGGTCGTTCGGCGATGCGCCGGGTGAGATACGGGTACCACGAGTCGCCGTAGGGCACGTACACCCGCATCGCGTACCCGTCGGCCACAAGGTCCTCCTGAAGCCGGGTGCGGATGCCATACAGCATCTGGAACTCCCACGGGGCGGTGCGGGTGAGGGCAAGCTCCTCGGCGACCACGATGCGCTTCTCGTCGTGGGTGGCGACAGCGGGCTTCACGGATTCGGCCGCCATGAGGGTGTGGAGCAGGGCGTCGTATGCCTTGTCGACCTCGTCACGGGTCCGCACCGCGATGGTCTCGGGTTCGTCGTAGGCACCTTTGCACAGCCGGATGTGTCCGCCGAGCGGGAGCACCGCAGCGAGATCGGCCGCAGTGCGCCGGAGGTAGGCCTGGATGGCAAGGCCGAGATTGCCATGGGTGCGCTGCGCCTCGGTGTAGAGCCGGAGGGTGGTCGTGGTGTGGGCGCTTTCTTCCATGTCGATGGTGACCGTGGTCCCCGCGGCGGCGGCACGCCGGGCGAGGGTCTCCAGCGACCGAGCGCACAGGGCGTCGTCGAACCCCATCCCCAATTGGGTGAGCTTCACGGAGATGTTGGCGTCGAGGTGCTCGGCAGCGATGCGATCCAGGCAGGCCAGGTAGGCATCGCGGGCGCCTTCGGCCGCGGCGGCGTCGGCGACGTGCTCGCCGAGATGATCGAGCGACACCGACATGCCCGCCGCATTGAGGCGCCGCACCGCGACGACCGCCTCATCCAGCGTGTCGCCGGCGACAAAGCGCAGAGCCACGCGGCGTCCCACCCGGGTACGCGTGAACAACCATCTCACCCAGCGCCATCTCGTGACGGTCAGCACCGTCTTGACGATGAGCCCTCTCATCCCGACCTCCCTGCCCGCTCTCCCAGCTCCCGGGACCGCTGCGCTGCGGCACGTACTGCGTCTTCCACGAGCGCCCGAAAGCCCCGTTCCTCGAGCACATGAACCGCCGCCGCCGTGGTGCCACCCGGACTGGTCACCTGAGCCCGCAATCGCGCCGGAGTGAGCTCGGAGACGGCGAGCAGCATTCCCGAACCGCGGATGGTCTCGGTGACGAGTCGTTCCGCGGCGTGCCAGGGGAGCCCTTCCCGTATCGCGGATTCGACCAGGGCTTCGGCAAGGATGAACACGTAGGCCGGTCCGGTGCCCGAGACCGCGGTGACGGCGTCGAGCAGCCCTTCGTCGAGGTCGATCGTCTCGCCGACGGCCCCGAGCACGGTGTGGGCGGTGGCCACGGCCTCCGGGCCGGCATGGGCACCGGGGGCGATGGCCGTGATCGCCCGGGCGATCTGAGCGGGCGTGTTGGGCATCGCTCGCACCACGGGCACGTCCCCCAGGGATGCCTCCATGAGGGCGGTGGGGATTCCCGCCGCCAGCGATACCACCACCTGCGAGGCGTCGATGGCACCGGCGCACCGAGCGAGGAGTGCGGGAACGTCGCCGGGCTTCACGGCGATCACGACGACGTTCCGACCGGCGACGGCCGCCACCGGGTCGAGCGTGCACTCCACACCGGTGATCCGTTCCACCTCACTGCGCCGCTCCTCGCGGCGAGCCACGAGTGCGAGTTCGGAAGGCGCCCACCCGGCGGCGAGAAGTCCTTCGGCGAGAACCACCCCCATGGCACCCGCACCCAGGATGGCCACGGACGGTCGCGTCATGAGCGAAGTGTACGGTGTGCCCTCCCCCACCTCCTCCGCGTGCTCTTCCCGCGACCTCCCACGCGTGCTCCTCCCCCGCAGGGGGAGGTGGCACCGCCGCATCGGCGGTGCCGGAGGGGTTTCTGTCATGGCCGTCGTTCACCGCCACTCGGCGCTGAAAGACGGCCATGACAGAGGGGGTGATAGATTCAGGTACCCGGCTGATTCGAGAGGTCGACCACCGTGCGATCGCGCTTCCAACGCTGGCGGAGTGCCCACTCCGGCGGCTATGTGATTCGATCACTGGCTCTCATCGTCGTGGACTGGCTGGCGTGGGCTGCAGCCCTGGGCGTGGCGATGGTCGCCCGGTTCGAGTTCACCTACGCCCGCGTCGATTTCGGCGCTGTGGCCACCTTCATCGTCATCGCCGCGGCAGCGCAACTGCTGTGGGGTATCGGCGCCGGGCTCTATCCGGGACGCTGGCGTCTCGCCTCGTTCTCCGAGACCGGGGTCATCGCGGTCGGGGGGGTGCTCATCGGGTCGGGACTCTTCTGGTGGGCCCTGCAGACCGATGGCATCCGACCGGTCCCGTTGAGTGTGCCCCTCGCCGGCGGAGCACTGTTCATTCTCTTTGCCCTCGGGGCGCGGTTCGTGGTGCGGCTCAGCCGTGACGTCCGCTCCGTCTCGCGCCATACCCGGCACAAGCGGGCGCTGTTCTTCGGCGCCGGTGAGGCCGGTCACGAAGCCGTGGAGGCGTTGATGCGCGATCCCGAGGCCGAGATCCAGCCGGTGGCCTTCCTCGACGACAGCCCGGCGAAATCCCGCCTCCGAGTTGGCGGATGCCGGGTCGTGGGCCGCCGCCAGGACATTCCCGACGCCGCCCAGCGCTTCGGCGCCGACACCCTG
>CAYYIA010000061.1:0-8832 GCA_964471875.1 uncultured Acidimicrobiia bacterium | reverse complement strand
CGCATTGCGCATTGCGGGAGGCCGCCGACGAGCGGCCGACCTAAACGTCCCTGATGCCCTCGATCATCATCCAGATGCCCACGACGACAAGCAGCATTGCCAGGACTGCCCCGAGGGCGGTGAGGAGGCGGGTGGTGCGATCGCTCAGCCGAATGCGGGTGAGGAGGGCCAGGGCGATCACACCGCCGGCGGCCGAGGCGACCAGCGGCCCGACTCCGTTCTGCGAGGCGAGACCGAGCGACAGGGCGATCACTTCGGGCGACAGGATGCGAGGGAAGGCGATCGGCCACAGGCCCTGGCGCCAGCCGGTCAGCGTCGGTTCGTCGAACGGGCGCGGGGCGAAGAAGGTGCGGGCGCCGGCGATGATCGCCACCAACCCGGCGGCGATGAGGAAGGTCTCCGGAGTGATCTGGAGAAGGTCGAGCAGCGATGCCGCCACCGCCGCCAGGGCCGCCACCCCCGCGATCCCTGCCACCACACCCACCGCCGTTGCCGGGATCGGGATGCGCTCGGGGCGCAACCCCACCCGGGAGCGGAACGGGTTCACCGCCGCCACCAATGCCACCACCAGCAGCCAGCCGCTCATCCCGCCTCCTCCTGAGTGATCACCGGAATCGCCGACAGCAGCCCCGAGAGCACGTGTTGCTGATCGTCCATCTGCGAGTAGCCACGGTAGAACCACGCCCCTTGCACCAACTCGGGACGGGCCCACGCCGATGCGGTCTGTGCGGTCTCCTGCCGCTGGACCATGAACCCGGCCGTGCAGACGATGCGCTCCTCGACGTTCTCCACGAGATCGGCCAGCGCAGGCTCGGTGACCACCAGGCGCCGCAGTGCACCGATGCCTTCGGCTGAGGTGCCGACACCGGCGGGTGGCCCGGGGAACCAGCGCAGCGCCAGGTTGATGCCGTCACCGCGACGCTGCGCCTCGAAGCGGAGGCGCATCCCGAAGTAGCCGGCGAGGTCGCGGGTGTAGTCGAGTCGCAGATCGGTGAGCAATCGGGGCGGGAGTTCGGCGACGGTGTAGGCAGCCCAGTGGTCGGGCAACCGGGAGAGCCGTCCTTCCACCCGGTCGCGCCGTGTGGCCATGTAGTCGAGGGTCGATCCTGCAGCCTCACCCCACCCCTCGCCGGGAAAGACGCGCTCGAGCAAGGCGAGCGCCCACGATGCCTCACCGGTCGAATACAGGCTGTACGAGGCGATGGGTGCGTCCGCGGAACGATCGAAGGAGTCGTACACGCTCCCGTCGGGTTGCTGCTGAACGAGCAGGAACCTCCCCATGGCCCGCATGAGGTCGTCATGCACCGGGTCACCGGTGTCGAGGCGGCGCGTGGCAAGACCGGCGAGGAGCAGCGAGTTCGCTCCCACCGGAACCGCCCCGCCGGGCGACCATGCCGCCCAATCGCCGTGGTCGTAGAGGTCATCGAGGGCAAAGGCCACCCCGAGGTCGGCAGCGGTGAGGGCCACCTCCGACCCGATCACCGCGTGCGCCTGGTAGAGCGACATCACCACCCCGCCGTGGCGCGCCTCGTTGTAGGAGGTGTTGATGCGGTCCTCGCCACGGTGGTACCCGTAGGTGAACCGACCCGACGGCTGCTGATTCGCCGCCAGCCAGGCCACGGCCGAGTGGGCCGCCGCCTCCACCGCGGCGCCATCCACCGGCGGACAGACCTCGGCGGGCACCACGGCCACGCGCAACACGCCCGCTCCCAACAGGAGCACGCTCAGATGGACCGCAAGCCGACGACGCACCGTCAGCAGGAAGCGCCCGGTTCGGGGGCGGTGTTGTCGCGGAACGCCCGGTAGAACTGGTCGATCACGGCGTCGTCGACGGCGTCGAGACGCAACTGCCGGCCCCACGCCGAGAGCACGATGGGGCTGTCGAGGCCCGGGTAGGGACTCACGATCACCTCGGCCCTCCGGGCGTACCCCTCGAGATCGTCGACCGCGGCGGCGTCGAGATCGGGCTGATAGGTGATCCAGATGGCGCCGTGTTCCAGGGCGTGCACCGCGTTCTCGTTGCGAACCGGCTCGTCGTAGGCGGCACAGGTGAGCCATGTCGCATCGTGCGAACCGCCCGCCGGCGGATCCTGTTCGTAGGCGACGCTGTCGGGGGTGTGGGCCACGTCACCGATGGCGAAGCTCTCGGTCCCGGCTGGAGGCTCGGCGTCGCCCTGGGGGTTGGCGGTGACATCGCGCGACACGAACCACACGAGGAGGCCGATGACGGCGACGACCCCGAACCCGAGGGCGTAGCGAACCCACCCTGGAGAGGCGGGGCGCGGCGTGCCCGGCGCCGGGCGCCGCTCCGAGACCTTGCGCACCTTGGGGGTGTTGCCCACGTGATCCTCCGGTTCGACGAGCGGAGCCACAATCTATCGGAGCGCCGTGCCAACATGGCCCGAGATGGCCATCGATGTGCTGCTCCTCCTCGCCCTGCCGGCCTCGGGCAAGTCCGAGGTGCGCCGCTACCTCGCCCACGTCGCGCCTGAGACGGCGCGGCGCGACTTCCATCTCGGGTCGACGCTGCAGGTGGACGACTACCCCTACGTGCATCTCATGCGGCGCATCTCCCAGGAGCAGCGCCATCTGGGCCTGGAGCCTTCCTTCTTCGCCGACGATGCCACGCCGTTTCTCCACCCCGGCGACTGGCTTACGCTCAGCCACCTCATTGCCGAGGACGTTTCCACGCTCGGAGTGATCGACCACCACCCCGACTCCGCCGCCGCGCTCATCGATCGCCTCGCCGCGGCTCGCGCCAACGCCGGGGTGATGGCGACCATCGCCGCGAGCCCGGCGCTGGAGCACCGCATCGCAGCCGACGCAGCAGCCCTCGCCGCCGGCCTGACCGTGGCCGATCCCAACACCCTCGGCGATTCGACCATCGTCATCGAGTTCGCCCGCGGTGGCCCCGATGGCGCAGTGGCACCGCTTCCCCCACCCCTGGGGTACGCCGCATCGCTCGCCGCCCTCGGCGGGAGGATCCTCGAGCGGGCGTCGATCCTCTGGGTCGTCGTCGATCCGGAGGAGAGCCGGCGGCGCAACCGCGAACGCGCCCGACCTGGACCCGACGGGGACGCCTCGATCCTCCACCACGGGGTTCCGGAAGCGGTGATGCTGCACGACTACGGGATGGACGACCTCGCCTGGCTCGCCGAGACCTCACCGGTGCCGGGAACCATCGCCGTGGACGATGGAGACGTCGCCAGCCTGCTCCCCCTGGCGAGATTCGACAACCGGGTGGACCGGACATCGTTCCTCAGAGCGGAACCGGGAGCGTGGCCGCAGGAGGCGGTGACCCGACTCCACCACGATCTGGCAGCCGCCTTTACGGCCCTGGTCGGGCCGGGGTAGATTCGCCCGAGCGGAGAAGGGGTCGCCTCCACGGGGCACTCCCGACTCGAGACACGCCCCCGGGCCAGAGCCCCGGGGGCGTGTCATGTCGACGGCGACCGGGGATCGTCCTGCCCCGGTATGGTGCCGGGATGCGTTATCAGCCAGTTACGGATTCCGTCACCGGAAAGCCGTACCTCCCGGTGACCGGACGGGGACGCACCCTGCTCGACAACCCGATCTTGAACAAGGGCACGAGTTTCTCCGATGCCGAGCGCCACGCCCTCGGGATCACCGGGCTGCTCCCCCGCCACGTCTCCTCGATGGCCGAGCAACTGCAACGCACCCTCGATCAGCTCCGCGCGAAGGACAGCGACCTGCAGAAGGCGATCTACCTCGCCGGACTCCATGACCGCAACGAGACCCTGTTCTACCGACTGGTCATCGACAACCTCGAAGAGACCGTGCCGCTGATCTACACACCAACCGTCGCCGAAGTGTGTCGTGAGTGGAGCCGGATCTTTCGCCGCTCTCGTGGTCTCTACGTCACCCCCGACGACCGCGGCGATGTCGCCGCGTTGCTGCGCAATTACGGTGCCCCCGAGATCGCCGTGATCGTCATCACCGACAACGAGCGGATCCTCGGCATCGGCGATCAGGGGGTCGGGGGCATGGGGATCCCCATCGGCAAACTGGCGCTCTACACCGCCGCCGCCGGGATCCACCCGTCACTGTGTCTGCCCATCTCCCTCGACGTCGGCACCGACAACGCCGAACTGCTCGGTGACCCGATGTACCTCGGATACCGAGCCCCGCGTCTGCGCGGCGACGCCTACTGGGAACTCGTCGACGAGGTGGTTGCTGCCGTGCGGGAAGTGTTCCCCGGCGCGCTGCTCCAGTGGGAGGACTTCGGCAACTCGACCTCCTTCCGGCACCTCGAGACCTACCGCAATCTGGTTCCGTCGTTCAACGACGACATCCAGGGGACCGCGGCGATGGTCGTGGCCGGCCTCCATGCCGCCAATCGCCTCCTCGGCCAGACCATGCGCGACCACCGCGTTGTCATCGCCGGGGCGGGCTCGGCCGGCATCGGCATCTTCCGCCAGATCATGGGGGCGATGGTCGCCGACGGCCTCACCCCGCAGGACGCCAGACAGCGCATCCTCGTCACCGACAGCAAGGGCCTAGTCGTCGTCGGCCAGGAGCAGGGCAACGACTTCAAGCGGGAAGTGGCCGCGGACCCGGCGCTGGCCGCGGCCTGGGGCGGTGTCGACCTCGGAACGGTGGTGGCCAACCACCTTCCTTCGGTGCTCGTCGGTGTCACCGGCCAGCCCGGGACGTTCACCGAGGGGATGATCGGGGCCATGGCAGCGGCCCACGAGCGACCGATCGTGATGCCGCTCTCCAACCCCACCACGCACACCGAGGCCCACCCGGCCGACATCGTGGCGTGGTCGCAGGGAAGGGCACTGGTGGCCACCGGAAGCCCGTTCGCCCCGGTGATGGTGGACGGAGCTCCACGGGTCATCGGGCAGGCAAACAACATGTTCATCTTCCCCGGGATGGGACTCGGCACCGTGGTGTCGCGGGCGAAGACGATCACCATCGGCATGTTTCTTGCGGCGGCCGAAGCCCTCGCCGCCCACATCGACATGGACACGCTGCGCAGCGGAGCGCTGTTCCCGCAGATCACCAGAGTGCGCGAGGTGTCACGAAGCGTCGCTCTCGCGGTAGCCGCCCAGGCCGCCGCCGAAGGCGTCTCCGAGCCCCTCGCCGACCCCGAAGCCGCCATCACCGCTGCGATCTGGGAGCCGACGTATCTGCCGTACCGGGCCGTGTGAACGAAGAAGTCTCCAGTCGCCAGTCTCCAGGCACCAGGAAGACGGACCGGAGAAGAGGTTCCTTGTCAGCGATCGATGCCGGGATCGGGCGTGTGATCGCGATCGAGTCCTCCATCCTGGACCTTCGGACTCAGGGAGGTGATCATGGCTCTGACTTCGGCGACCTCGGTTCGGATTCTTTCGCTCTCGGAGCCATCGCCGAAGCCGAGGTCTGAGGAGATCTCGAGGTGGCACTCGAGTTCATTGAGCGAACCGCCAGCCATTGAGAGAAACCGGGTGTAGTCAGGCCTGGTAGCGCGCCCCGCGCCCTCGGCGATGTTGCTCGGGATCGAGATCGCGGCGCGCCTCATCTGGGAGGTGAGCCCGAATCGCTCCTCACTCGGGAACGACTCCGTCAGTTGGTAGACCCTCACGACGAGCTCGCGGGCACGCTTCCAAACATCAAGGCTTCGGTAGTCACGCATACCGCTTCTTGCCACACCCAGTGACCGGCGTCAATCCTCTTGACTCCCGATGGTCGAGCTCTTCAGTGCCGGAAACTGGTGACTGGTGACTGGTGACTGGTGACTGGTGACTTCTTTGGTGACTGGCGACTCCTAAGAGGGACACTCATTCCCCTCCGCCACGGGCTCGCCTTCGTGCAGTCCGGCCAGGATGTCGTCGACGGCGGCTCGGGCACGATCGACGTTGAGCACCGGCAGGCCGCGGTAGTTGGACTTGTTGGCGAGTTCGCCGGGTTCGATCGCCATCGTGGCGATGTCGGCCTTCTCCAGGTCGGCGACAACCTGGATGAGATCGGGCAGGACGCCGAGCGGGATATCGGTGCGGGCGTAGCGGGAGATGGCGCGGGCGATGCCGTCGAACCGAGAGATGATCGTCGAGGGCGCCACCTGTCCGACGACTTCGCGGACGAAGCAGCGCTGGCGGCGGGTGCGCACGACGTCGCTCGTGTCGGTGCGGTTGCGCACGTAGACGAGGGCCGAACGGCCATCGAGGTGATGCCGTCCCGGCGTGATGTTCAACACGGTGTCCTCTTCACCGGCCTTGGCCGGGGACATGCGGATGTTCATGGTCTCGCGCGAGGTGATGGTCACGCCTCCGAGGGCGTCGACGAGGTCGACAAAGCCGGCGAAGTCGACGAGTACGTAGTAGTCGATGTGGATCCCCAGGGCGTAGGAGATGGTGTCGCGCAGCGCCGCCATTCCCGGCCGGGCATCGTTGGGGTACATCCCGGACAGCGAATTGGTGAAGGGGTAGATGGCATTGATGCGATCGAGCCACAGCGACTCGTCGCGCTCATCGGGCACGGGATCGGTGCTCTGACTGAACCCACCGGCTTGGGCGGCCTGGGCGGCGGCGAACAGCAGCTCCTGGCGCGCGGTGATCGACTCCAGGTCGCGCAACTTGGGCGGCAGTGGGAAGTCGACCAGTTCGCGCGACAGGCTGATGAGCACCCCGTCACCGGTCTCGACATCGAGTGACGCCAGGATCATCGTGTCGGTGCGGAGCCCGCCCCGGCCCGGACCGGCATCGCCACCCGCCAGCAACACCGTGATCCGATTGAGATCGATGGACTCGAGTTGCGGGTCGCCGACGTCGTCGAAGTCCGGGATGACGGTGCCGTCGGCGACGCCGGGGATGGCCGCGGCCGAGGTGGTGGACGTGGCAGTGGTGACCGGACCCTGCGCCGCCGCGGCTCGCTCCGCAGCGAGGGCGTCGCGTCGTGTCTGGATGGCGATGGCCACCTGGCCCTCGGCGGGGAACACCGTCTCGAGGACCCCGAGCAGCGATGCCGCCCGGGTAGCGACGAACAGATGCGGCGCGAGCAGCACGAACCCCAGAGCCCCCACCACCAGCACACCGGGGAGTCGGTCGAGCACCGGCCGCTCCGAGATCGCCAGATCGACCGCGGCAGCAAGGCGGAACAATCCGAGGGCGACATTGCCGACCACGATGGCCCGCACCCACGTCGGCTGGACGAGCAACTGCAGCAGGCCGATGGAACCGAGCGAGAGCACCCATAGGGTGGCCACGACGATCACCGCATCGCCGATGAAGAACCCCATCGCCCGCCGGCGTCGCCCGACGATGAGGTGCCCCACCCCGGGAACGACCAGCGAGGCGGCGATGCCCAGGATCGCCTTGGTGGTGGAGGCGCGCGCGTAGGCGACGACGGCCTCACCAGGCTGGTCGACGGTCGGCACGGTCAATCCTCTCCCCGCCCCCAGTCCAAGCTAGTGGGCAGCCGCGGCTACCCATCTGACGCCGCCGACGCCGCTTCCGGTTCCAGGGAGCCCTAAGTTGCCCCGTGGGCACGCAAACCCTGTGAGAATGCCCCCCGACGTGACCTACCGACCCACCTCCTCGGCGTTTTCCCCGGCCAACCTCCCCTATTGGGGAGCGATCGTGCTCGCCGGATCCGCCCTGGTGTGGTTCCTCATGACCCAGGATCCCTTCGCCACGTCGACCGCCTCCGCCGGGGCGACCACGACCTCCACCACGGCTTCGGGCGGATCGACGACGGCTCCGGTCGACGGCGACTCCACCAGCACCACCGGGGCGGGAACGGTGGCGACAACCACCTCCTCGGTGGCGCTGCCCGACAACCCGTTGCAGGCACTCGCCCTCGAGACCATCACCACCGAACTCGTCGGGGCGACCTATGCCGTGGTCCCGCCCGGCGACGACGCCATCTACGTCCTGGAGCGACGCGGGACCATGAAGCGGGTCGACCCCGACACCGGAGAGGTCTCCACCGTCCTCGATGTGGTCAACAAGTCCAACGCAGACAAGGGGATCGAACTAGGCCTCCTCGGCATGGCCTTCCATCCCGACTTCGAGACCAATCGTCGCTTCTGGATCTACTACACCGACGTGGAACACGACGCCAAGGTCGTCGAGTACACGATGGCCACCAACGGCATCCCCGAACTCTCGTCCGAGAAGCTGATCATGGAGATCGATCGGCTCCCCAACGGGCTGCGCCACAACGCCGGCATGATGCAGTTCGGACCCGACGGCTACCTCTACATCGCCTCCGGAGACAACGGCCAATACGACGTCAATCCGCAGGACCCCTTCACCAAGAAGGGCGTGATCATGCGGATCGATGTCGACTCGGGCGATCCCTACGCGACGCCGAGTGACAACCCGTGGGCCGACGGCAGCGGGGCGCCGGAGGTGTGGGCGATCGGATTCCGCAACCCGTGGCGGTTCTACATCGACGCCCCTGAGAACATGATCTACATCGCCGACGTCGGACAGAGCGCCTGGGAAGAGGTCAACGCTGTGCCCCTCGAACCCGTCGGCTACAACTTCGGGTGGCCGCAACTCGAAGGCCGTTCGTGTTGGTCGCCGGGAACCGGGTGTCAGACCGCAGGAATGGTGCTGCCGGTGGTGCAGTACGGCCACGACGAGGGCTGCTCGGTCAGCGGCGGGGTCGTGTACCGCGGTACCGAGATCCCCGAACTCATCGGCCACTACTTCTTCTCCGACTGGTGCAACGGCTGGATCCGCTCGTTCCGGGTCGAGGACGGAGTTGCCGGAGAAGTCAAGGAGTGGACCGAATTGGGCAATGTGGGCCAGGTGTCGTCTTTTGGCATCTACGCCAACAACGAGGTCCTGGTCGTGACCACCGGCGGACTGCTCGCCCGCATCG
>CAYYIA010000060.1:0-8930 GCA_964471875.1 uncultured Acidimicrobiia bacterium | reverse complement strand
GACGACTCCGCGCCAGGCTCGAGGAGGTCCTTCGGGTTTGCATGGCCGACGACCGCCTGGCGTGGCAGCTCGACGGCGAGACCTGGGAGAAGATCCCCACGATGGCGGGGATCAACGCCCATGTTCGGTTCCAGGCGCTCGCCCACGGGCGATCCCAGGGGGCACTCCCCGATCCAGACACTGCAGCCGATCCTGCCGAGGCGGTGATCGTCGCCGCGGGCGGGATCGTCACCAAGGAGAGTAAGAACGGCACCGAGGTGCTCGTGGTGCACCGGCCCCGCTACGGCGACTGGACGTTTCCCAAGGGAAAGCTCGACGAGGACGAGACCCTCGCCGAAGCGGCACTTCGTGAGGTGCTTGAAGAGACCGGATACGAGTGCGACCTCGGACCCGAGATCGGCATGGTCGAGTACCGCGATCGAACCGGCGGACGCAAGTTCGTCCACTACTTCGGCATGAGCGTCACCTCAGGGTCCTTCACCGCCAACCGCGAGGTCGACAAGGCGAAGTGGCTTACGCCCGACGAGGCCGCCGAGCGACTCACGTATGCCCGGGACCGCGCGCTCCTGCGCTCCTGGATGAGCACCATCTGAGAAGGCGAGCCCAAAGGCTCACGGTGGGATCACCGGCAGACGCCGGGAGCGGCGGATCCACTCCGTCACACGACCGGAGATGTCATCGAGCACCGCCGCAGCGTCGCGTCCGGTGCGCTTTGCCACCCTGAACCCGTGATCGGCGTCCGCGATCACCTCGAGATCGGCGTCGGGAAGGCCGGCGACGACAGGGGTGATGAGTTCCAGGGGAGCGAGCGAGTCGCGCGCTCCCTGGACGAAGAGCATCGGACCGATAGCGGCAAGATGGGAGGTGTCGCGCACCACGGTGCGGCCCGCGGGGACGAGGGGATACCCGAGAAACACCCACCCGGGTGCGGCCACCGCGAGGTGCGAGCCAATGCGCCCTCCCATCGACTTTCCGACGAGCAACGGCGCCGCACCCAGCGAGGCGGTGACCCGGTCGAAGACGGCACGATGGCAGGCAATGAGACGCTCGAAGCGGTCCGGGGCCTTGCGACCCTCCTCGCGATACGGGTAGTCGAACGTCGCGACCGTGAATCCGGAGTCGAGCAGACGCTGTCGGATCCCGACCATGAATGGATGCTCCTGCCCGGCACCGGCGCCGTGAGCAAGGAGGATCGGGACGCCGGCTCCAGCCACGAGCACCGCGGTGGAGCCGCCATCGGAGCGAGGCACCATGAGACGCGGTGACACCCTCCGAGGTTAGGCGCGGTACGCCACCTCTCTCGGGCGTGTCGATACCATCCACAGCCTTGACCATCCAGATCGCCGACGACGCCGACGCGCTCGCCAATCTCGCCGCCGATGTCATCGCCGAACGCCTCTCGTCGGCGGGGCCCGACATCGGCCTTGCCGGCGGAGGAACCCCGCGATCGACATACCGCCGGCTGGCGCATCGACGGGCGCCATGGAACGCGGTGGAGGCGTGGACCACGGACGAGCGTCACGTGCCCATCGACCACCCCGACAGCAATGCCGGCATGGCCCAGCGGTCACTGTTCGACGACGTGGCGGGGAGGCTCCACGCGGTGCCCTGGTCGACCTCGGCCGATGCAGCTGCGGTGGCGTATGAGCGTGAGCTCGCTGGTTTCCTCCCGGTCTCGGTGAACGGACCGATCCCGACGACGGTCGTGCTCGGAGTCGGCGACGACGGCCACACGGCGTCTCTGTTTCCTGGTTCGGAGGCCCTCACCGTGGTCGATCGTGACTTCGTGGCGACCGAGGTCCCCCACCACGGCACCCGCCTCACCGCCACCTTCAGCCTGTTGCGTCGCGCTCGATTCACGATCTTCATCGTGAGCGGCGGGCACAAGGCGGAAGTCGTCGCCACGATCCTGTCCGGCGACTCCGACCTACCGGCCGCACGCGTGGCTCGCGAGGCGCCGGAAGTGCTGTGGCTGGTCGACCGCGACGCCGCCCGCCTGCTCTAGCGATTGGCGATTGGCGATTGGCAATTGGCGATTGGCAATTGGCAATTGGCAATTGGCAATTGGCAAGAGACTGAGTCCCACGCGCATTGCGCATTGCGCATTGCGCCTCGCGCCGACTACTCCCGCCCGAGTAGCTGCAGCAGGTAGTGCGCCAGTTCCGAGTCGGCGTCGAGATCGGCGGCGAGGAATGCCGCCGTCTGCACCTCGGCGCGATCACACCGCATCTTCTCGGACCGGGCATCGAGATCCTTGCCCTGCTGCTCGAGGGCGAGGAGGCCCTCCGGCCAGAGGGCAGGGTCCGCAGTCTCGGCGAGAGTCGCCTCGTCGAGCACCTCGACGACCACTTCGAGGTACCGGGCGGTGTCTTGGGCGAGGCGGCCGCAGGTGTCGTTCTCGATGGTGGTCGTGGTCGTGGGTACGCCCGGCGGCGAAGTGGTCGGCGTGGAGGTTCCGGAGTCGCAGCCCATCGCCATCACCACGACGAGTGCGGCGAGCAGGGCGAACCGAGGTTTCACACGGGTGAGGGTAAACCGGATGCGAGATTCCAGATGCCATAGACCAGACGCCAGACACCAGACACCAGACGCCAGACACGCGTCGGTCATCGGGTACCGGGTGCCGGGTGCCGGGTGGTCGACTCAGAACGGCAGATGCCCGACCCCGGTGATCGGAGTCGGGCATCTGGTCTCTGGTATCTGGGATCTGGTACCTGGGTTACCCCTCGAAGAAACCGCCTTCGCCGGCGCGAATCGACTCGATGAGGAACTGACCGAACACGCTGTCCGAGCTGAGGTCATCGACCCGTGCCGTCATCAGTGCCGACATCTGCTCTTCGGTGCACCCCAGCTCGTTGGCACGGTCCTCGAGCGCGGTGCCGCGAGTTTCGATGGCAACGAGCTCGGACGGGGTCTCCTCGCTGGCCCCCATCGCCGCAAGCTCCTCTGCCGACATCGAATCGATGATGTCGAGGGTGTCCTGGAGCAGATCGATGCTGGCATCGGCAAGGGTTTCACAGGAGTTCAGGCTGGCGGGATCCGCCGAACCGCCACTGTCGTCGCCGCAGGCGGCCACGGCAACGGCCAGTAGGGCTGCCAGCAGGAGGGTTGGAGTGCGGCGCATGGTTCCTCTTTCAGGGGGTTCGGCTGCGAGCCTACCCGACCGGGTACCAGGTACCGGGTACCGGGCTCCGACCTCGCGAACAAGCAAGGGAGAGCGGCAGACCCGCCACGACCCGAGCTTCCCGGATCCGGCATCCGGCACCCGGTCGTCCGTCAGGGCGTGTGGACTTCGCGCGCGACGCCGTCGACGAGGAGCTCATCCACGATGCCCACGATCACGGCGCGGATCGGTGCGTCGGGAGCGGCGACCACCTGACGCGCCCCATTGCCCTCGTCGAGGATGAGGACGACTTCCCCCGCACCGGCGCCGACCGTGTCCACGCAGATCAGGTAGTCGCCGGTGTCGGAGCCTCGCGCATCGAGCATGTCGCACATGAGCAGTCGCCGACCGTCGTAGATGGGATGGTTGATCGTCGAGACCACCGTGCCGGCGACTCGCCCCATCCTCATCGCGCCCGCTCCACCGCGTCCACGATGCCCACGATGGCGTGATCGACCGGCACGAAGGGCACGGGCATCGCCAATGCCGCTTCCCTGCTACCCACGATGTACACCAACTCCCCCGGCCCAGCCATGGCCACCGCGTCTGCCGCCACCACGGGCCGGCCCTTGGGCTTCTGCTCACGATCGAGCGGTTGCACGATGAGAAAACGCACCCCCTCGAGGCCCTCCGACTTGACCGAGGCGACGACGGTGCCGATCACCTCAGCCAGCTGCATCGAAGCCACCATCCCAGCCGAGGCGACTACCGAACCGCGCTGCGGCGAATACGTTCTCCCCCATCTCGTCGTGCAGCTGGGGGATCACGACCGATCCGACGAGGAGGCTGGGATCGACCCGACTCACCCCGATCGCTACCGCGGCCTGCACGTCCGACACGGTTCCCGAGAACAGGGCGTAGGCCTTGCCTCCCAGCCCATCGGCGAGATGCACCTCCAGGAGATCGACGGTGGCACCCTTCACGGCGGCGTCGGCCGCCTCGAGGGTGGCGGCGACGGTCGAGGTTTCGATGACACCGAGTGACTCACCGGCCGGTCCGACCCGGGTGCCACGCACCGCCTCGGCGACCGCGGGGTGGACGTCCGAGAGGAGCACCCGATCGATCAGCGAAGCCGCCCCCGACTCGATCCCGGCGGCCACGGCTTCTTCGACGTCGCCGACCTCACCCGTGACCATCACCAGATACCGCCCGGGGTGGACCGTGCCCGCGGTGATGGCTGCGACCGGACCCCGCTTGATCATGGCATCGCCCGCCTGGATGCCCGCGGCGATGGAGGTGAACTCGAGAAGAGCAAGTGCGGGGTGTATCACACGATCCTCAACGCCCCGACCACTGCGATGCGGCGCTCCCGGGTGAAGGTGATCGGCCGGGTCATGCCATCCCCAGAGGGGCTGGCGATGGAGAACGACGTGAACCCCTCCCCACCCTGACCCAGCCCGGCGTAATTGGGGCCGTTGGCGATGAAGATCGACACGTTGATCGACCGTGCCATGCGTGTGATGGTCGCAACGTTGTTCGAGTGGATCGAGGCGGTGTGGCGAAAGCGATGCTCGGACCGAATGGCGAGATCGATGGCCGCATCGACGTCGGGTGTCGCGGTCACCGGCATGACCGGCATCATCTGCTCGGTCCACACGAGGTTGTGATCGTTGGGCACGACGGCGACGAGCAGACGCGGGTCGCCATCGACGTCGACACCGGCGGCCGTGGCGATGTCGCGGGCATTGCGGCCGATCCAGGCACGATTGATCACACCGGGCTTTCCCGGCGGTCCCATGGTTTCGAAGATCACTCGCTCCACCTTGCGCAGCTCGTGTTCCTTGAGGATGTGGGCGCCGTGCCGACCCATCGCTCGCACGAGTTCGTCGAGGACGGGCTTCACCGCGATCGTGGTCTTCTCGCAGGTGCAGATCACGTTGTTGTCGAACGATGCCCCGGCGACGATGTCGCGCGCGGCGCGATCGAGGTCTGCGGTGTCGTCCACCACCGCCGGCGGATTCCCCGGCCCCGCGGTGATCGCCCGTTTGTCCGTCTTGAGGGCCTCGCGGACCACTCCTGGGCCCCCGGTCACGAGCAGCACCCGCACCTTGGGATGGTGCATGAGCTCCTGGGCGGATTGGATGGTGGGCTCGGGGACCGCGGTCACCAGGTCCGGCGGCCCCCCGGCGGCGAGCACTGCCCGGTTGAGCAGGCGGACGGTCTCAGCGGAGACCTTGCGAGCGTTGGGGTGGGCGTTGAACACCACGGCGTTGCCACCGCTGAGGATGGCGATGGCGTTGTTGATGACCGTCGCCGTGGGATTCGTGGTTGGCGTGATGGACCCGATGATGCCGAAGGGAGCATGTTCGGTCAGCATCATCCCGCCATCCCCCGTCTCGATGAGGGGCTCGAGGTCTTCGGGCCCAGGAGTGCGGGTGGCGACAAGGATGTTCTTGCGCACCTTGTCCTCGGTCCTGCCGAGTCCGGTCTCTTCGTGAGCGAGTCGGGCGAGGTGTTCGGCGTTGGCAAGCATCGCCGAGCGGATCGAAGCGATCACGGTGGTACGGATGCCGGTGCCGAGGGCGGTGTAGCGGTTGTAGGCCCGCTCGGCAGCCTGCACCGCCTCATCGACCGTGGCGTAGAGGCCTTCACCGAGTGAGGTTTCGGGTACGGGGACCGGAACCCGGGGATGTGCGGGAGCGGCATCGGCCGTCCCGCCGAGACGCGCCCGGACCCGGGCGATGATCGCCTGGACATCCTGATCGGTGTATGGGGTCATCTCACTTCACGTACTTCACGTCGCCGCCGACCTCCCACGTGTCGACGATCGCCATGATCACGGCGTCGCACGGCCGGTCCCGCGTGGCTGCGGTCTGGCGAGCGGACGATCCCGTGGCATACATCACCACTTCGCCAACGCCCGCACCGACACCGTCGACGGCCACGACGTATCCGGAAGTGTCCGACTCGTCGACGTCGATCTGGCGGACCACGAGGAACTTGAGGCCCTCCATCGTGGCCTCCTTGCGCGACGCGACGAGCGTGCCAACCACCCGGCCGAGGAGCACGGTCCGCGGCCCCCGGCTAGGCCGACTCTGCCGCGGCCTCGTCGGCGCGGCCGAGCGGCAGGACCAGGTCGATGTTGACGTGGGGACGGGCGATGACATGGGTCGAGACGACCTCGCCGACCTTCTCGGCACCGCGGACACCGGCGTCGATGGCGGCCTTGACCGCAGCAACGTCACCGCGCACCACCGCCGTCACATACCCGCCACCGGTCTTCTCATACGAGACCAGCTCGACCTTGGCCGCCTTCATCATTGCGTCGGCCGCCTCCACCATCGCCGCAAACCCGCGGCATTCGATCATTCCCAGTGCTTCAGCCATGGGTTCTCGTTTCTCCCTTGTTGTCGACCCGCCGGGACGATCCCCGGTCAGGAAGCCTCCCGACCTGCCAAACCTTCGAGGGCGGCGACCGCCGCCCTCCAGCCGACATCGATGTCCCGCTCCTCCCCGCCGAGGTAGACCCGGCCGAGCGAACCGAAGGAACGCACTTCGAGCACGTTGATGTTCGCAGCCTTCTCCGCCTCATTGGCGGCGAGGGGGGCATAGGAGGCCGGTTCCATCTCCAAGACGTACAGGGTCTGGCCGGGAATGAGCATCTGACCGTGCCGCATCCGGTTGATCAATTGGGCCTGATGGTCATCGATGCGCCGAATGATCTGGCTCGACGCGATCTTCGGCTTGATGCGATCCGTCTCCTTGGCGCCGATCTCGGCGAGGATCGCCGCCCCGGCGGCGCGGGTCTCGGCCTGGGAGGGCGAGTGCACCTCGAGGAGCCCGAAGTACCGCTCGACGATCTGCATACCGGGCTTCACCTTCGTCGCCTTGAGGGCGACGTCGGTCAAGCGGTTGATCTCGATGCCCGGCGAGATCTCCACGTACAACGACGCATCCCCGGCGAGGGGCAGAAACCCCTGGGCGACCGTGCCGAGAAACGCCGCGTATTGCGGCTGAAGGCTGTCGAGGAACGAGTAACCCCGAAGGTCAATATCTGCCACTCGACGTACCTCCCGTGACGATTTGGACTCCCGCCGAGGCACCGATCCGCGTCGCCCCGGCCGCGATCATCTGCTTCACATCCTCCGCACTGCGGATCCCGCCCGAGGCCTTGACGCCCACCTTGGGACCCACTGCCTCCCGCATCAAGGCCACGTCGTACACGGTGGCACCGCCGGGCCCAAACCCGGTGGAGGTCTTGACGAAATCGGCCTTCGCTTCGACAGCGAGCTTGGAGGCGACCACCTTCTCCTCGTCGGTGAGCAGGGCCGTCTCCAGGATCACCTTGCACAAGGCCCCCGCCTCGCGACATGCCTCGGAGACACCGGCGATGTCGCGCCGCACGAGGTCGAAGTCGCCGGACTTGAGCGCACCGACGTTGATCACCATGTCGATCTCGCGGGCGCCATCCCGAATCGCTCGTCGTGCCTCCATGGCCTTGATCTCCGCGGTGGCCGCTCCGAGCGGAAACCCCACCACACAACACGCAACGACACTGCTCCCCTTCAGGGCGTCGGCCACCCGTTTCGCCCAGGTCGGGTTCACGCATACCGATGCGAACCCATACTCGACCGCTTCGGCGCACATCTTGTCGATGTCGGAGGAGGTGGCGTCGGGCTTCAGGAGCGTGTGGTCGATGAACCCGGCGAGATCGGTGGGCACATCGGCTCCGGCGCCATTGAAGGTCACACGCGTGGCGCCGGCTGCGAGCACCGAACGCACCTTGGGGGCGGAGTGCGCCACACAGTCGCCGACGCACGCCAGACAGTCGTCCCAGGCTTCACCCGCCAGGGTCGCCAAGACCTCCCGGGTGATCGCCTCCACGAGGGCGTCGCGGTCGGTCATGCGGTCTCTTCGAGTCGGACACCGTCCAGGGCGTCGATCATGGCGACACGCCGAGCGTGGCGCCCCTCACCCCAGGGAGTGGCGAGCCACGCTTCGACGATCTGCCACGCCAGCGCCTCGCCGATCAATCCGGCACCGAGGGTGAGGACATTGGCGTGATTGTGCTCGCGGCTGTTGCGGGCCGAGGAGATGTCGTAACAGAGCGCCGCCCGCACCCCGGCGACCTTGTTGGCTGCCATCGCCGAGCCGATCCCGGCGCCATCGACGACGATCCCGGCGGCGCACTCCCCGGCCGCCACCCGCCGGGCCACCGCCACTGCGAAGTCGGGGTAGTCGACGGGATCGGTCGAGTCGGTACCACAGTCGACCACGACATGGCCCGCCTCCCGAAGCCGGAAGGCGAGGCGTTCCTTCAGTCGGTAGCCGCCGTGATCTGCACCGATCGCCACCGACTCGCGGCCGGCGGCGGGCACGGGTGCGGCTTCGCCGGCCGGAGGGGACGGGACGGTCACGGCGTCGACGATCCGGGCGACGAGCGCGCGTACCTGGGTCTCGGAGGGCAACTCCCGGGGGGCCACGCCGGCGATTATCCCACGAAGTGCCCGGCCGGGACGGTGGCCGGTGGGTGGCCCACGCCGGGGAGCCGTGGTCACCCGTCTTCTCCTCGTCACGCCGCCTCTAACCTCGCCTGCGGAGGGAGATCCGTGGACCCGGCATTCACCTGGGATCAGCCGAGGCCGGCAACCCGCCGGCGGGTACGGTCGACGACGACTTCGACCCCGTCGTCCAATGTCGGGGTCCGCATCACGCTGCGTGAAGCGGAGCACCGTTTCGGGGTGTCGGTGGCCACCTTGCGCACCTGGGCTCGCAAGAAGGCGATCGATGCGGTGATGACAGAAGGCGACGCCGGGCGCCAGTGGAT